>CAYXUA010000059.1:0-9169 GCA_964468015.1 uncultured Clostridium sp.
TTCTCTTCAATATTTTTTTGCATCTTAGTGTGACATATCTATTTTAAACCTATATGCTAGTGATTTTATAGACTATAAAATATAAAAGCGACTCTTAGCTGAATCGCTTTATTCATATTCAATTATTATTCTTCATATTTTCTGCAAGCGTCATCATATTTGTCTACGTCATGTCCATCTTCTAGGCATCTTCCTGAATTGTATTTTGTGCAATTTCCGCATCTATCTCCCATGAACAACACCTCCAAATTTGTAGTATACTTATATTGTAACAGATTATGACAAATTAGTCAAACTATATATTATTATTCCTATACTTTGTACTATAAATAAGCATAACATGTTTGAGGCTAATAAATTATTGGTTGCTTCAACTACACCAAGCTCTGTGTCTTCTTTCTTTTTATAGTGTTTTTGCGATTCGAAAAATGTTATTAATTCTGGAATACTTGTTGTAACACCTAGTAATATTCCAAGTAATATCTCTGGCAATCCAAATTGTATACAAAGCTTCTCTAATACTTCACTTAGCCAGTTTCCTATGAAGAATAAGACAACCATTGTTATTATTAGAATACTTGCATATAATATAGTTTTTTTCTTCTTCCCTTTCATGAATTTTGTTTCTTCTTCTATTTCTTCAAACACTTGATTTTCCTGTTTTTTTAGGTATAATTTATGAGCATTTACATCTATATGGTAGAATAGTAAATATAATAATATGAATATTGGAACTAAACTCAAATTTACTTCCATATCAATAATTAATAAAAATATTGGTATTATAATTGTTGCTATTGCCAATGAAATATCTATTAATATAGCTTTATTTCTTAAACTTTTTAGATTTTTATTAGATACTATTGAAAAAGTATATAAAAACAAATTTATTATATTTGAACTGAGTACATTAAAAATTCCTGTTGATATAAAACCTGTAGCTGCTGAAAATGAAACAGTTAGTAGCTCTGGTATGGATGTTGCTATACCTGCAACATTTCCTACAGTTCTTGGATTTAAATTCAGTGTTTCTGCAAGCTTCCTTAAATATGTAACCATTATATATTTTGCTGCAAAAACAATTGCTAATGTTAATATAATAAGTTTGATTATTTCTATTATTAAACTCATGTCTTCCTCCATTTTTTACATTATTCCCATTTTTCCATTTCTTATTAGATTAGTTACGATTATTTAGTTATTATTTATACATATATCATAATAATTATGATATATGTATAAATAGAACCTTTGAAAAATCAAAGGTTCTATTGGTACTTATTTCAGAAAACTATTTGCTATTTCCCGTGCCCATTCTACATCAGCTTTATTATAGTATGAGCGTTTTTCTAAAAAAATGTCTGTCAATCGGTCTACATAGTTTTCTTCTTTTATTAAGTTCTTTGCTGACTTAAATTCATCAGTATCCTTAAATGAGCCAAACAACTCGATTTGCGGAAATCTTCCACAATCATGCAAAATCGCTATTATTTGTGCAATAAGTATATCTTCCTAAGATAAATTCTCATTTGATACAATTTTTGTTGCAACATCTAGAACAGCATAAGTATGTTCTAATTTTTCTTGAACTAACTCATTTTCAGAATCATAATTGGCATTTATCCAATTTGTAAACCGTTTTAATACTCTTTTGTACATATAAGTACCTCCTTATTTTGTCAAACGACATTTTTAATATTATAACATATTTGTCATTTCTTTACAAATCCTATCGCTTCGCATACAATTGATTAAAAGCCTGTTTACATTTTTTCCTTTTTATGTTAAAATATATCTATGCAAGTTTTTGCTATAATTTAATATGCATTTAAAAGGAGATGTTAAATCATGACAGGTGGCGGAAAACTTTCTCTTATAGGCTATTTGGAACACGTTGCTGGTGAATTAGGCAAATTTTCCATTCGGTCTAAAGCATGGGACAAGGATGCTTCACGGCTCTTAGATGAAGGACTTAAAGTAACCTTAATCGGTCCTACCCCTCGAAAAGGTGAACATTATTACTTATTCGACTGGGAAAAAGCAGTGGTAGACATGGAGAAGTATTCTCCT
Organism: uncultured Clostridium sp.; assembly: GCA_964468015.1. Taxonomy (GTDB): domain Bacteria; phylum Bacillota; class Clostridia; order TANB77; family CAG-508; genus UMGS1864. The sequence continues at coordinate 2,071 of CAYXUA010000059.1, forward strand.
TCCGATCCAAATCTTACAAGAGCAAATCGTCTTTGGGTGATGGCTTACTTGGCTAATTCAAGAGGTTTGATTTCTTAACTCGCATCACCTTTTGATGCCAAAAAGGGGACATAAGTGTTCCCTTTTTAATTTTCTTTTTTGTATTTGATAATATCATCAACATTCATTTTTCCTGCTCTACTTATGGTCGAATATCCATATTTATTCTTTAGCTTATCCAATGTTGCATCAAGCTTTTCTTGTTTTTCTATATTTTTATTAGAGAAAAATGTAATTTGCTGATCTTGTTTTTCAATAAGCTTATCTACTCTCAGTCCTACTAGCCTTATTTCTTCTCCTTTATACATTTCTTCCAATAATTCTTTTGCTTTGTTATATATTATCTTTGTGCTACAAGTGGCTGTTTCTAGTTTTCCTTGATGAGAACGGTCTTTGAAACTGTTACTTCTTATTTGTACATTCACCACATTTGCCAATAAATCATATTTTCTTAATCTATATGTTACATGTTCTGATAAGCTTAATAATATTTCTTCTAGCTTTTGTATTTCTGCAATATCTCTAGGCAAAGTTACAGAATTTCCTACACATTTAGGTAATTCTACTTTGTAATGAACCTCTGAATTGTCTATTCCATTGGCATATTCCCACATTAATTGTCCATGTTTACCAAACAATCCATTTAGTAGTTTAACATCTGTTTTAGCCAAATCTCCTATTGTTTTTATTCCCATTTTATTTAACTTAGGGACACTTTTTCTGCCTATCATAAATAGTTCGCCTACTGGTAAATTCCACATTTTTGTTTGGATTTCTTCATTAAACAAGGTATGTATTTTATCTGGTTTTGTAAAATCAGATGCCATTTTTGCCAATAATTTATTATTAGCTACTCCAATATTTACCGTAAATCCCAACTCAGTTTTTACCCTATTGCTTATTTCTTTTGCTTTATCTAACAATGTATGATTTTGCAAGAAATGTGTCATGTCCAGAAAACATTCATCTATACTAAAACGTTCTATAATGTCTGTATACTCTGTCAAAATTTTATATAATTTGTTTGAGTATTCCATATATATCTTAAAATTAGTCGGAAATATTTGTATTTGAGGGCATTTTTTTCTAGCACTATATATTGTTTCCCCTGTTACAATTCCAAATTCTTTAGCAAGAGGACTCTTAGCTAAAACAATTCCTGCTCTTCTTTTCTCGTCTCCACCTATTATAGCAGGGATTGTTCTTATATCCTCTTCATATCCAGCTTTCAGCATATCAATTGCTGTCCAACTAAGGAAAGCATTATTCACGTCTATATGTAATATTTGTTTATCCATAAATATCACCATATATATTATAGAACTTTTGTTTGCATTAGTCAAGTATCTTATTATTTATTTTTTGTTAATAAGTATCCTTGTATTGAAACATATTCCGCTTCATCATTATCACCATAGCAAGATATTGATATATATGTTATTATTATTTTTGCATTTTCATTTATTTGTATTTCTTTATTTTTGCTTATATAACTTCTTTCAGTACCTTCTTGCTGTTCTAAAATTTGCTTAACATATTCTTTAATTTTCGTTATATCTAAATTATAGCTATCACTTAATTTTATATCATTTCCGCTTCCAGAATATATTCCTTAAACTATCATAACCAGATACATTCACCTCTTCATCTGTATTAGAATAATATATGTGTCTTATATTATATGTAACAGATATACCAAGCTCATTTTTTAACTCATCATTATTCTTCAAATATTCAGGCATATATTTATCCGAATCAGATAATGCTTTTATGTATCTGTAGGCTCCTCTTACCTTTGCTTGTGTATCTTTCTCTAAGCTCGAAAGCTCTGTTCCTTCTTTTAAATTATTCTCCAATATGCTTTTCTGACTTAAATTAGACACATATTGCATATTTAGTGGTGAAATAGTTGCTATAACTGTTATGGCTAATGCATACATACAAATATGATTTAATTTATCTTGTTTCTTATAAACACAAAGTACTATCGCAATAATCTGTAACAACGCAAAGGCAACACATATATATCTATTTGGTGTTAAACCATAATCTGCAATTCGTAGCCCTATAGAGTATAATTCTAATATCACAAGAGGTATAAAAGCATATGGTAATATATTTGTTAATTTGCTTACAAATTTACTCTTATCTTTATAATTACTTGCCATAATCCATACTGGAAATGCAAATACAAATATCGTTGCTATTATTCTATAAACAAAGTTTTCTGGCATCTCTTGTTGTATAATTATTTTTATAATATACATATATATTATAGCCATTGCTACAGTCACAAGAATTAATAATACATATACTAAATTTTTAATTATATTGCTGATTTCTTTCTCTTTTACAGTAGTTAACGAATACATTATACTTGGTATATAGAATAATCCCAATAATAACATTTGAGACCTAAATATCAACTCTATACTATCATCACCTAATATAAGACTTACAAATATTAAAGCTAATAGCAAAACACCCAATGCTAAAACTGCATACATCACACCTGTAATAAAAGCATTTGCAAAAACTCTTAATATGTAATCTGAAAAGCTTAATTCAGACTTTTTAACTAATTTATATATAGAAACTAATAATATACTTATTACATAACAAACCAGCACTCTTAATAAATTCTCATGTACAATTGCTGAGCTTATTCCAAACATATCATCATAATGATATAGGATTTTTATAAAAATAAAACTGATTATCCCTGTAACTATAAACGATACAGTTTTATTCACCTTATCCTTAACACATATCTCGGTCCAAAACGTCCCAACAGCCCATATAGATGCAAAAGCAACAATCTTTACTATAGTACCAAACCCTAGCCATTCCCAATTTCCTTCTATATCTATAACCACTAATAAAGTCGTAATAGCTATAATCAATAAAGTTATTGGATATTCTTTTAACAATTGATTAATACTCGTTCCAATTTTTGAAAACCTCTCTCTTATTTTCATATCAATTCATCTCCTTAATCTAATAATCCAAATTCCACATCTAAATTAATTAGCTCACCTTTTCCATAACTCCTATTAAATGTCATTTCTATTAACTTTACATCATCTTGCTTAGTTATTTTAGCCCCAGTATCATAATCAGAACACCAATTTTCAGGTATACTTACACCATTTACATCTTTTCTATTAAAATGTATTCCATAAATCGTTGATTTAATTTCAATATCAGTCGGAACAGCCAAAATCAATTTGTTATTTGACAACTCAAAATACTTAATTTTATCATTATCCCCCATTCCTGCTTCCGCTTCAAATCTATCCTTCTCCTTATTATAAGTAATAGTCAAATCCAAACCATAGATTTCTCTACCCTCAACATACTCTCCAGCATCTGAAACATAACCCTTATATTGCCATGGAATATTACTACTCTCGCTCTCATCCAAAACCTGAATCAGTTTACTATAAGTAGTGCCATTAGTCTCCGGCATAATAATCTCCGCATCTTCTATAACTACTGAATTATCTAAAAATGTATTATCTATGTGCTCGTTATCATTATTAGGCATTTCCTCAGTAGCCCAAAAAGTTATAACCAAGAAAACTACTGCAATAAGTAAAACTACAAAAGCAGTCTTATGTTTAAATATAGTTCCCATTACACTCTCCTCCTACTTCTTCTCAAACATTATAACACTATAAATATAAAAAGTAAACTCACTTAAAAAGCCATTTTTCAATCCCCAGCCCTAAAATAATAAGGTTTAATATGAGGCAACAACTGCTTCACATGTATCGTTTTTCCATTCACATCCTCTATCTTCAAATTTGGAAATGTCTTAATCATCTTCTCATCTCCCCAATGATTATAAATAAAATTGGCCATCCTGTCATTCCCATAAATATCGTCATACAACTCAATAGCTTGCTCTTTATTTGGAATATTTAAATCATGCAAAATTTCCATCCTCACTAAAAATGCTTGTATAGCAAAAGCAGTAGCTAAAAATTCTAGCACAATAAATATAAATACACTCAAAACTACTCCTTTTGTAAATCTTATTGAAACCTTTCCTTTAATCCAATTCATAAATCTGTCTAATATAGGATTAAAAACTTTTATTAGAAAAATTGCAAGAAATCCCCAAAATATAGAATATAATAAGCATATTCTACCATTTATATTAAATGGCAAATACGAATAATCCCACCAAGTAATACCTGCAAACTTCTCAGAAGCCCAACTTATAACATACTCTGTTATGCTTCCGACCATAAAACCAGCAATAAATAACCATCCATATTTTCTAGGTACTCTCTGCATAGCTATAATCATTAAAACTGCACCAATACCATAAATTCCGCAAAAAGGTCCATACAAAAAGCTCTGTCTACTCTCTAGAATTCCCATTGTTAAAAATCCAAACAGAGTCTCAATAACATATCCTATAAAACTATATATTATAAAATATGCCATAACTCTCCAAATACTTAGTCCAAATATTGTAAAAGACCTTTTTCCTTCCATTTTTCCACCTCTAATACATCTATTTCAAAATTTTTAATGTGTTCAATATGGCAATTAAAGTTACACCTACGTCAGCAAACACAGCTTGCCACATATCTGCTAATCCTATTATGCTCAAAATTAGTATTGCTATTTTAGTTCCTATTGAAAATACTAAATTCTGTTTTATTATTTTATTTGTTTTTCTTGATATTTCGACACCTTTAACAATTTTCTTTAGTTCATCTGTCATTATAACTATATCTGAAGATTCTATTGCTGAGCTTGAACCTATTCCACCCATAGATATTCCTATATCTGCTCTAGCTAGAACTGGACTATCATTTATTCCATCTCCAACAAATGCAACTTTATCATTTTGCTTTGTTACAGAAATTATTTCTTCTATTTTGTTATACTTATCTGTTGGCAGCATTTGGTACTCTACATGTTGTATACCTGCTTCTTTTGCAATTTGCATAGCCACTTCTTTTTTATCACCTGTAAACATACTTGTTTTTATATTCATTTTTGTTAACTCTTGAATGGTCTCTAGAGCATCTGGCTTTATTTTATCCTTTAATACAATATTTCCTATTATTTCATCATTTAACTTCAAATAAAGAATTGTAGCCGCTATATTGTCAATTTCATCTTTTTCAACAAACTTTGCATTTCCTATTTTTATTTTATCGTTATCATAGTCATAACAAATTCCTTTTCCCGTTACTTCTTCGTAATTTCTTACTCTATCTAAATCTAGTTCATTATTTACCTTTTTTAGTATAGATTTTGCTATTGGATGATTTGAAAAACTTTCACCTAAAGCAAAATAGTTTAATACTTGTTCTTTTGAATATTTTTCATTTGCAACATTTATCTCTTCTACCTCTAAGTTTCCAATAGTAATTGTTCCAGTTTTATCAAAAACAATATGTTTTACATCTTTTAGTCCGTCAAGATAATCGCTTCCTTTTATTAGTATTCCATTCTTAGACGCTTTACCTATTCCAGAAAAATAGCCAAGTGGTACTGCAATAGCTATTGAACATGGGCAAGATATTACTAAGAATATTAGTGCTTTGTATATACTTTCAGCATAAGTTACATCAAATATCAACGGCATAAATATTGCAACAATAACAGCTAACCCTAGTACAATGGGTGTATATATTTTTGCTGCTCTTGATACAAAAGTTTCTGTTTTGGCTTTTTTATCAGTAGCATTTTCTACTAATTCTAAAATTTTGCTTACTGTACTGTTCTGATAATCATCTGTTACTTTAACTTGCAATAGTCCTTGTATATTAATGCTTCCAGATAATACTTTTGTTCCTTCCTGTACATCTATTAATTTGCTTTCTCCTGTTAAAGCAAAATTGTCTATTTGTGCCTCTCCTTCAATGACAATACCATCAAGCGGTATTTTCTCTCCGGTTTTTACTATTATTATATCTCCAATATTTACTTCTTCAGGATTTACCTTGTTATATCCATCTTCTGTTTTTATGTTTGCAAACTCTGGTTTTATGTTCATTAACTCAGCAATGGATTTTCTACTTTTATTTACGGCTTTAGTTTCAAGAATTTTTCCTATTTCATATAGGAATATGACCATTGCACCCTCTGTTTCTTTACCTACTAGATATGCTCCAATTGTTGATATTGTTATTAATGTATTTTCATCTAATACTTTATTTTTAAATAGTTGCTTTATTGCTTTTCTTGCTGTTCTGTATAGCAAGATAATGTATGATAATATTATAATTATAGTATGTGCTATATTTTCCATTGGAATAGCTATCGAAATAAAGTATAGAACTGTTCCGCAATATTAGTCTAAGTAAATCTGCTTTTATACTTTCTGGTTTCTGTTCTTCTTTTTCATCTATTATAATCACTTCTGGCTCTATTGCTGAAATTATTTTTTGTACTTCTTCTTTTACATTGCTTTCTTTATCTGCTTGAAAACTTAATCTTAATGTTGCGAAATTAAGGATTACATTCTTATAACCATCAGTGCTTGCTAGTTTGTTTTCAATCTTTTTAGCACAATTAGCACAGTCAAGATTTTTTACTGTATATTTATAATTCTTCAATGTGTTCTCTTCCTTTCGTTACAATCTCTTTAATATGGTCATCATCTAGGCTATAATATACTATTTTGCCTTCTTTTCTATATTTAACAAGCTTTGCCTGTTTTAGTATTCTAAGCTGATGTGATATCGCGGATTGTGTGGTGTTAACTATGCTTGCAATATCTCCCACACATAGTTCATTGCCAAGCAATGCATATATTATTTTCATTCTAGTAGAGTCTGCAAATACTTTAAAGAACTCTGCTAAGTCATATATTAATATATCATCTGGCATATTTTCTTTAGCCAAGCTTGTTGCTGCTTCATCAATTATATCATAATTATTTTCCTCCATAAACTTACCCCTCTTTTATTTGAATACTTGTTCATGTATTCATTATATGTTTGATAAAAAATATTGTCAATAGATTTTTGATAATATTTTTTTATTTTATATCAATATTAAGATTTCCTAAATAGATTTTTCTATATAAATA
>CAYXUA010000060.1:0-9087 GCA_964468015.1 uncultured Clostridium sp.
TCTCTTCAATATTTTTTTGCATCTTAGTGTGACATATCTATTTTAAACCTATATTAGGTTTAAAAATATGGTTGCTTGGTTTATTTTATTATTTATCTCTTTCCACGGCCTACTTAACAAGTCAACCTTTAAACTAAATATTCAAAAACGTTTTTATAGAATCAATTGCTCTATTAGCCAATCTTTCATACTTCAATTGCTTATCCTTTATCTTCTCATCTAACGGTGGCAATATCCCAAAATTAGCATTCATAGGCTGAAAGCGTTTATTTTCCGTACTAATGTAATCTGCAAGTTTTCCTATTACAGTTTCTTTTGGGAACACAACTTTTTCTAGCCCTAATGCCATAGTTGCAGCATTTATACCTGCAACTAAGCCAGAGGAAATAGACTCCACATATCCCTCAACTCCTGTAATTTGACCTGCAAAGAATATTTTGTTGTTCTTTTTTAAATTATATGTACTATCTAGTAATACAGTAGAATTAATATATGTATTTCTATGCATTACACCATATTTAACAAATTCCGCATTTTCTAATCCTGGTATCATTGAAAATACTCTTTTTTGCTCTCCAAATTTCAAATTAGTTTGGAAACCTACCATATTAAATAAAGTTCCTTCAGTGTTATCTTGCCTTAATTGAACTATAGCATAAGGTCTTTCTCCTGTTCTTGGGTCTGTGAAACCTACTGGCTTTAGTGGACCAAACCTTAGGGTATCTATTCCTCTCTTGGCCATTATTTCAATTGGCATACAGCCTTCAAAAATTTCTTTTTTCTCAAAATCATGAAGAGTTACTACTTCTGCCTCTACTAGTGCTTGATAAAATTTCTCATATTCCTCTTGGTTCATAGGTAAATTTATATAATTGCTATCCCCTTTGCCATATCTATCTCCCCAAAATGCTATATTCATATTTATACTGTCTTTTTCTACAATCGGAGCTGCTGCATCGTAAAAATATAGTTTGTCTGCTTCTGTTAGTTTGCCTATACTTCTGGCAAGTCCTTCGGATGTTAATGGCCCTGTTGCTATTACTACGATTGCGTCTGTCGGTATTTCTTCTATTTCCTCATTAATTATTTCTATATTTTCTATTTGTTTTATTTTGTTTGTTATACTTTCTGAAAATTTTTCTCTGTCTACTGCTAGCGCTTGTCCTGCTGGAACTAAGTTTTCATCTGCTGTTTTTATAAGTAAGGAGTCTAGTATTCTTAATTCTTCTTTTAGTAATCCACATGCATTTGTAATACTATTTGATTTGAAAGAGTTGCTACATACTATTTCTGCCAAGTTTGGATTTGAATGTGCTGGCGAATACTTTTTTGGCTTCATTTCATATAGTTTTACTTTTAGACCTTTTTTTGCAATTTGATATGCTGCTTCTGTGCCTGCTAGGCCCCCTCCTATTACTATTATTTTCTTCATTTTTTCTCCTTCTATTTGTAATGCAGAGGATTTTTCCTCTGCATTGTATTATTTCTTTTTAGTTGTTTTTCTTTTGGCAGTTTTCTTTTTTGTTGTCTTTTTTATTTCAACTTTTTCTTCATCCGGATTATATTTTTCTCCCTTTTTAGGTTTATTCCATGAAATATAATCACAAGATTTTGGATTATTTTCACAAATGTAGTAATTTCTTTTTCTTTTTGTTTTACGAACCTGTACTGTTGCTCCGCATTTTGGGCATGGTACATCTATTGTTTCTACTATTGGTTTTGCATTTTTACATTCTGGATATCCTGGGCATGCTAGAAATTTTCCGTATCTTCCATATTTTATAACCATCATTCTGCCACATTTATCACATGGTACATCTGATACTTCATCTTCTAGTTTTACATGCTCTAGTTCTTTTTCTACTTTTTCTACTACTTCTATAAATGGTCCATAAAATTCTGATATTACTTTTTTCCATTGTTCTTCGCCTTCTGCTATTTCATCAAATTGATTTTCCATTTTAGCAGTAAATTCTACATTTACTACATCCTGAAAGTTCTCTACTAGTAGTTTATTTACTACTATGCCTAAGTCTGTCGGATGTAATTGTTTTTGAATTTTTTCTATATATCTTCTTTCTAGAATTGTTGTAATTGTTGGTGAATATGTACTTGGTCTTCCTATTCCTTTTTCTTCTAAAGCTCTTACAAGGCTCGCTTCTGTGTATCTTGGTGGTGGTTCTGTGAAACTTTGCTTTGCATCTATTTTATCTTTTTTTACTTCCTCTTCTATTTCAATCTCTGGAATTTTTTCGTATTTTTCTTCCTTTGCATCATCTTCTGATTCTACATATAGTGCCATAAATCCTTTGAATTTAAGTGTTTGGCCATTCGCTTTGAAATTGTATTTGTTTGCATCTATGCTTACTGTTATTGTGTTAAAGATTGCTGCTGACATTTGGCTTGCTAAAAATCTATTGTAGATTAGTTTATATAATTTATATTCATCTGATGTTAGTGAATCCTTTATTCTTTCTGGTTCTAATTCTACATATGTTGGTCTTATTGCTTCGTGTGCATCTTGGGCATCTGCTTTTGTTCTGTAGAATCTGTTTTCATAGTATTCTGAACCGTAGTTTTTTTCTATTTGCTTTTGTGCTGCTGCTCTTGCTTCTACTGATATTCTTGTAGAATCTGTTCTCATGTAAGTTATAAGACCTACTGTTCCTTTCTCTGGTATTTTTATACCTTCATATAATTTTTGTGCAACAGACATCGTCTTTTTTAAAGTAAAACCTAATTTTCTAGATGCTTCTTGTTGCATTGTACTTGTTGTAAAAGGTGGCGCTGGTGTTCTTTTCTTTTCTCCCTCTTTTATGTCTTTTACAATGTATTTTGCATTTTCTATTTCTGCTAGTATTTGGTCTACCTGTTCTTTTGATTTTAATTCGAGCTTTTTATTTTCTTTTCCTACTAGTCTTGCTTCAAATGATTGCTTCTTTCTAGAATTCATTTTGCTAAGCTGTGCATATATATTCCAATATTCTTCTGGAATGAATTTTTCTATTTCTTCTTCTCTATCAACTATTAGTTTTACCGCAACTGATTGCACTCTTCCTGCTGATAGTCCTTTTTTTACTTTTTTCCATAATACTGGACTTATTTTATATCCTACTATTCGGTCTAATACACGCCTTGCTTGTTGTGCATCTATTAAGTCTTTATCTATTGTTCTTGGATTCTTTACAGCTTTTTGGACTGCTTCTTTAGTTATTTCGTTAAAAGTAACTCTACAAACTTCGTCTTCTGGTATGCCTAAAATATATGCCAAATGCCACGCAATAGCTTCTCCCTCGCGGTCAGGGTCAGTTGCAAGATATACTTTTTTAGCATTTTTTGCATCCTTTTTTAGTTCTTTTATTAGATTAGCTTTTCCTCTTATATTTATATACTCTGGTTCAAAATTATTTTCTATGTCTATTCCCATTTTTGATTTTGGTAAGTCTCTAATATGCCCCATAGAAGCCACTACCTTTGTACTTCCACCAAGGAATTTCTTTATAGTATTGGCCTTAGCAGGGGACTCAACAATAATTAATTTGTCTGCCACTTTTTTTCTCCTTTTCTATCATTTATCCATAAATTATATACTAAATAGTGAAATCTGTAAATGTTTTTTGCGAATTTTTAACTTGTCAATTAGGGTCTAGGTTTTTTGGCAAAAAACCTAGACCCTAATTGGTACCCTAATTGAATAAATCTTCAATCACGTATTTTACTGTTGTTGGAGTAACTTCATTATTCTTTAATACCTCTAATACTTTTTCAATAATTTGTTCATTTTTAGTTAATGCTGGTATTTGTTCATTTTCTGTTTTTACTTCACCATTTATATATTCTCTCATTACTACTTCAATTCCATATGTTTTACTTTTACCTTGAAATAAGCTTGTTTTGTCATTTGTTATTTTATAGTATTCTACTTCTATATTGTGATATATGTTATTGGTTTTTAGCTCTTCTTCATTTAATAGTATCCCTCCATATAAAATTCTTTTGTAGTTCAAAATAAACTCCCCTTTCTTATGGTATTTAATATACAATTATTTTCAGTTATACGCAAGAAAAATCGTACGCATAATTTGACATTTTTCTACTAAAGGTGAGCCATTTAGATTTTTATTGACTTTTTTCAACATGTTTTAGTTTGGTGTCATTAAAACTTAAAATTCTAGACATATGGCTGTAATTTTTTTGTAATATGTTTATTAAAAAAATAAGTTTTAAATTTGAGACCTAAATTTTTAGTCTTTTATTAAAACTTATTTATATGTATTATTCAATTATTTTTTGCATATTTGTTTAATTTCACTATATATTTTGTCTTCGACATTATCTATATTTATGCTATGAGCATTTTTTGCCATTTGTACTAGTGTGCTTTTGTTAGTTATTATTTCTTCTATTTCTTTTGTTAAATTTTCTTGTGTCAGTTCATTGTTTAATATTATTCTAGCTGCTCCTATTTTTTCTAGTACTCGTGCATTTTTTTCCTGATGATTTTGGCTTACATTTGGAAGTGGTATAAATATGGCTGGTTTACCTAGTTTTGCTATTTCTGTTACCGTTATTGCTCCACTTCTACATACTAATAAATCCGCTACATTCATATACTCTTCCATATTGTATATGTATGGTAATGCTTTTATATTTTTTAAGTTCTCTATATCTATTTTCTCTTCTTTTAAACTATTTCTTACATCTTCATAATTTTTTTGTCCTACTGCCCATACTATTTGGTAGTTTTTATTCATTTTATTTTTTATAATTTCTAGCATTACATCATTAATTTTTTTAGCCCCTTGACTTCCTCCAAATACTAGCACTAGTGGTAATTCTGGATTTAAGTCCAATTTCTCTTTTAAAAAGTATTTTCTCATATCGTCAAGCTTTAAATTATTTATTTTAGTTGGAGTTCCAGTTAAAACCACCTTTTTGGCCTTCTTTAAGTTTTCTTTCGCCTCTTCTAGTCCTAATAATATTACATCCGTGTTTTTTTCTAGCATTTTTACTGCTAGACCAGGAAATGAATTACTTTCATGTAAAGCTGTAGGTATTTTCAACCTTTGTGCTGCCTTTAGCACTGGACCACATATATATCCACCTGTTCCAATTACTACATCTGGCTTGAAATATTCAATTATTTGTTCAGCTTTTTTTACTGCTTGCAAAGTCTTAAGCATATTCTTTAAATTGGTTATTGTTAATTTCTTGCTCAATCCATAGGCCTCTAATGTTTTTAACTTATATCCAGCTCTTGGCACTAAATCTTTCTCAATTCCTCTATCTGTTCCTATAAAAATTATTTCAGACTTTTTTTCCTCTTGTTCAATTTTATTCGCTATTGCTATCCCTGGATTTATATGTCCCCCAGTTCCAGCGGCCGCTATTATAACTTTCATGTTTCCTCCTTTAGCAACATTGGCGCCTCAAATTTTAGTATTATGCCTAGATATATTCAGCAGCACACCGAACTCCGCATAATAGAATTATTAGTGCCGTTCCTCCATAGCTGAAAAATGGCAATGGCATTCCTGTTACCGGTATACTAGCTGTTACTACGGCTATATTTATTATTGCTTGTAAACCTACTAAAGCAGTTATTCCTACTGCTAATAAGCTTCCAAACATATCTGGAGCCTTCATAGCAATAATTACGCCCCTCCAAATAAATATGGCAAACAATATTATTACTACTGCGCATCCAATAAATCCTAATTCTTCTGCCAATATTGAAAATATAAAATCATTATGAGGTTCTGGTATGTATAAATACTTTTGCTTACTCTGTCCGAAGACCTGCTCCAAATAATCCTCCTGAACCTATTGCATATAAACTTTGTATTGATTGCCAAGCATCTCCTGTTGGGTCTGCCCATGGGTCTAACCAAGCATTAATTCTTCCCATTCTGAAGTCAGCTCCCTGAGTAAATATATATGCTACTACTGCTGTTCCACCTACTAGACCTACTGTCAAGAAATGTGATAATTTGCTTCCTGCTACTAGCATCATTATTGAAGTTATTGCTACTATTATTAAAGTTGCACTAAAGTGTTCTTGGAATACTAATAATATAATAGCAGCTGGTGCTACTAATAAGAATGGATATAAAAATCCATGCCATATATGCTTTAATTTATCTCTGTTTTTAGATAAATATGCTGCATAAAATACTATAAATCCTATTTTCGCTAATTCTGATGGTTGGAATGATGTAAAACCTAAATCAATCCATCTTTTAGCTCCGCCTGCTTCTGAACCAATTAGTGGAACCATTGCTAATAATATAATTGAGCCTGCGTATGCTATTTTATAAAAATGTTTATATATTCTATAATCTATTTTTGATATTATAAACATTGCGACTAATCCAATTACTGCTGAAACTGCTTGTTTCTTTACATATGTATAACTACTACCTGTTTCGGAAAATGATGATGGCGAACTTGCTGATAATACCATTATTATTCCTAATGCTAAAAGTAATAACACTGTTATACATAGGATAAAGTCGACTGGCTTATTTTTATATTCTTCTGTTTTGGTATTTGCCATCTTCTTCCCCTTTCTTTATACGGCATATAGCGCAATTATGCATGCTACTAATGTGACTATACTAAATATTGATACTATTTTGTTTTCTTTCCAATTACATAATTCAAAATGATGATGTATTGGAGTCATTTTAAATATTCTTCTTCCTGTTTTTCTGTAATATAACACTTGTAATAATACTGATACTGTTTCCATTATTGGTACAATTGCTATTATTAATAGTATAAGTGGCATTCTAAAGTATAGAGCTATACATGATACAACTCCACCTAGTAGTAGTGAACCTGTATCACCCATTATAACTTTTGCAGTATGTAGGTTGAATAACAAAAATCCCAAACATGTTCCTACAACTACACCTCCAAATACTGTTACTTCTTTTATATCGAATATTATTGATATTACTGTTAAAAAAGTCATTATTATTGCTGTTACGCTTGTTGCTAGACCATCTATTCCATCTGTTAGGTTTATTGCATTTGTTGTTCCTAATATTACAAATATTGCAAATGGCACATATATCCAAATTGGTAATTCTATATAAGTTTTGAAAAATGGTATATATGTTGCTGTTCCTATATCTAGTATTTCTATCATATAGTATACTGACAGAGCTGAAACTATTAATAAGCCTAACATTTTGTATGCTGGTTTTAGACCTTGTGTGTTTCTTAATACTACTTTTTTGAAATCATCTATAAATCCTACTGTTCCAAATCCTAGCGCCATTAATACTAAAGGGAATATCCTCATTGCAACCTCTGTATCTTCCTTATTATAATAGTACAAGAAACCACTTGCAGAGGTTAGAATAACACTTATCATTATGATTATTCCTCCCATTGTAGGAGTTCCCTCTTTTACTATATGCGACTGTGGTCCATCTAGTCTCTCTGTTTGACCTACTTTTAATTTCTTTAATATAGGTATTATTATTATTGATTCAATAACGGTTATAGCAAAGGATAATAGCAATACTTTTACTTGAAAGTCCAAAAAATCTCACTCCTTACTTATAATTCTTCTATTATTTCTTTTACTATTACTCTTTCATCAAAATCGTGTTTTACACCATTTATTTCTTGGTATGGCTCATGACCTTTTCCTGCTAATACAATAACATCTGTCTTATTGGCCATTTTTATTGCATGCTTAATTGCATCTCTTCTATTTTCTATACATACATATTTTCCTTTTGACTTTTTCATTCCTGTTTCAATTGATTTTATAATTTCGTTTGGATCTTCTGTTCTTGGATTATCTGATGTAATTATTGTGAAATCTGCTATTCTACCTGATATTTCTCCCATAATTGGTCTTTTTGTGCTATCTCTATCTCCACCACAACCAAATACTGATATTAATCTACCTCTTGTATATGTTTTTACTGCTGTTAATATGCTTTCTAAGCTTTCTGGTGAATGTGCATAGTCTATCATTATAGTTAATTCTTTTTTATTTTCTACAAGTTCACTTCTACCTGGTACTTTTACTTCTAGAAGAGCTTCTTTTATGCTGTCTGCATTACAGCCAAGTTCTGTTGCTACACTTATTGCTGCTAGTGAATTATATACACTAAATCTTCCCGGAATATCTGCCTTCACTCTTTCATTTTTTTCTCCAATTTTTACTTTGAAATCTACTGATGCACTTGTTACTGTAATGTCTTTTGCTAATACATTGCATGGATTATCTATTCCATATGTTTTTATCTCGCATGGTAAATCCATTTTCTTTAGTTTTTGAATTTGAACATCATCTGCATTTATGTAAGCTTTTTTACACATGCTAAACATTTTTACTTTTGAATTGAAGTAGTCCTGCATATCTGGATGCTCCTTTGGACTTATATGGTCTCTTAAGAAATTTGTGAATACTCCTATTTCAAATTGTAATCCTGCCACTCTATCTAGCTTCAGGCTTTGTGATGATACTTCCATAACTACTACATCAACTTTTTCTTTTGCCATTTCATAGAATAATTTTTGTAGTTCTAGACTATCTGGAGTTGTTCGTTCGCTGTCCTCTAGCTTTTTATCTCCTATATATTTTGCAATTGTTCCTATTAATCCTACTTTTTTACCCTGTTTTTCTAGTATTGATTTTATCATAAATGTAGTTGTTGTTTTTCCCTTTGTTCCTGTAACTCCTATTAGTTTAAATTTCTTTGATGGATTTTTATAAAAGTTGCTTGCTGCTATTGATAAACTATATCTAGTGTTTGGTGCTACAATTATTGTTACTTCTTCTGGTATTTTTAATTTTTTTATGTCTGTTCCTTCTTCTACCATAACTGCTCTTGCACCTTTTTCTATTGCATCATTTATGTATTCGTGTCCGTCTGTATCAAATCCCTTTATTGCTACAAACATAGAATCCTTTCCTATTTTTCTTGAATCACTTTCTAATAATTTTATATCTAAATCTAAGTTTCCTTTCGCTTTTAAGCCTTCTAATCCAGATAATATTTTTTTTAGTTCCATTCTTTCATCTCCCAAATAAAATATTTTTCCTCGTACATTATATAATTA
>CAYXUA010000061.1:0-8847 GCA_964468015.1 uncultured Clostridium sp.
GATTTACTCTATATTTATTATTTACTATCATTATTTCAATTACATCAAATCGGATGTATGTATTTTCTAGTTTTTTAATGTGAATATAATACTTTGCCACTCTTAATATGTGCTTTATTTTTAGTTCATCTACAGCTTCACAAGGCTTTCCATATTGACTGGTAGTTCTAGTTTTTACTTCTACAAAAACTAATTCTCTAGTATCTTTTGCTATTATATCTATCTCACCTAATCTAGTTCTAAAGTTTTTGTCTATTATTTGGTAATTATTTGCTAATAAGTATTGCCTTGCTATTTCTTCTCCTTTTCTTCCTAAATCTGTTTTATAATACACTGCTTACCCTTTCTATATAATTTCCTGGCAAGGACTTTATATAGCCCTCTAGTTCCATTAACATTAATGTTGAGTTTATATTACTCATATTGGTAGATAGCTTTTTGCAAATTATATCTACATGTGTTGGTTCGCTTCCTATGGCTTCATATATTGCTTGATATTCTTGTGGTATTTTTATTGTTTTATTTACATTATCTATTTCTACTCTTTTTATTTTGAAATAATCTAAAATATCATTTGCTTCTGTTACTAATTTTGATCCTTCTTTTATTAATTTGTTTGTTCCAATCCCATTTTTCCTACCCAAATCACTTGGCAGACAAAATACCGTTTTGCCTTGCTTTTTTGCTATTTTAGCTGTAATTGATGTTCCGCTTCTATACATAGCTTCTATAACCAAGACTCCTATTGATAATCCACTTACAATTCTATTTCTTTCTATAAATTTTTTTGATTCTGGCCTTGTGTTTGGCGGATACTCTGAAATTACTGTTCCGCCCATCTTTAATATTTCCTCCATTAATTCTATATTTTCTTCTGGATATATATAATTAAAGCCTCCACCTAGTACTGCTATTGTTTTTCCATTTACTTTTAGTGTTCCTTCATGTGCAAAAGCATCTATTCCTTTTGCCATTCCACTTATTATAGTTAGTCCTTGCTGTGCTAGCTCTCTTGCAAATTTGGTTGCATATTTTTTACCATATTCACTATATATTCTTGAACCTATTATAGCAATTCCATTTGTTTGTAAAAGCTTCTCATTTCCTAAAAGATATAATTTTTCTGGTGCTTTTTCTATATCTCGCAATCTATTTGGATATTCATCGCTTGTTATTAGTATTTCTTTTATTCTCATTGTACCTCTTTTTTATTAAAAATATTTTCTGTCTAAACTCCTATATTGTATTGCCTCTGCTATATGATTTGTTTTTATATTTTCTTCGCCGGCAAGGTCTGCAATAGTTCTTGCTACCTTTAAAATTCTTCCATACGCTCTTGCACTAAGTCCTAATTTTTCAAATGCATTTTGTAATATTTTCTGTCCCTTATCATCTAATTTGCAATATTGTTCCATTAGTTTCGGTGTGAGCTCTGCATTTGAATATAAATTGTATTTTTTATACCTTTCTCTCTGAATTATTCTTGCTGAATTTACTCTTTGCTTTATTTTAGTTGATGTTTCTTCTGTATTGCTTTCCTGTAATTTACTATATTTTACTGGTGATACCTCTATATGTATGTCTATTCTATCTAATAATGGTCCACTTATCTTGCTCATATATTTTGATATTGCTTGTGGTGAGCATGTACATTCCTTATCCTTCGAACCATAATATCCACATGCACAGGGGTTCATACTTGCTATTAACATGAAATTGCATGGATATGTCAAGCTAGAATTTACTCTATTTATTGTTACAATTCTATCTTCTAAAGGAGTTCTCATTACCTCCAATGTATTTCTATTAAATTCTGGTAGCTCATCTAAAAACAGTACCCCAGAATGTGCTAAACTTATTTCTCCCGGCTTTGGTATTCTTCCTCCTCCAACTAATGCTACTCCTGATACTGTATGATGTGGTGCTCTAAATGGTCTAATAGTTACTAAAGCTTTTTCACTTAATATCCCTGCCACACTATGTATTTTCGTTATTTCTAGTGCTTCTTCAAAGCTAAGGTCTGGAAGAATTGATGGTAATCTTCGGGCTAACATTGTTTTTCCAGAACCCGGACTTCCTATCAGTAAGCAATTATGTCCTCCTGCTGCTGCAATTTCTAATGCTCTTTTAACATTTTCTTGCCCTTTTACTTCTGAAAAATCTAAACTGTATTCCTGATTTTTTGCAAATACTTGATTTATATCTATATTCTCTGGAACTATTTTTTCTTCTCTTTTTAAATATTTAATTGTTTGCTCTAATGTGGATACTCCTATAATTTCTAATCCATTTACTATTCCTGCCTCTTTTGCATTACTTTTTGGTAGTATTACTCTTTTCATACCTAATTTTAATGCTTCTATACACATTGGTAGAACTCCATTTATCCTATTTATCGTACCGTCTAGTGATAGTTCCCCTATAAATGCTGTCTTTTCAATATCTATTCCTACTAAATTTTCCGTTGCAATTAAAATACCTATCGCCAGTGGTAAATCAAATGATGACCCCTCTTTTTTAGTATTGGCTGGTGCTAAATTTACTGTTATTTTTCTGCTAGGAAATTCAATTCCAGAATTTTTTATTGCTGTTCTTACTCTTTCCTTTGACTCTCTCACAGCCACATCTGGCAAACCTACAATTTCCCAATGAGGTAAGCCTGCTGATACATCAATTTGAACATCAACTAAATAGCCATTAATTCCATTTAAGGCCATACTTTTTACTATTGATAACATTATATTCCTTTCACTTCTCTTGGATTTTCTAGGCTGAAATGCCTTTTTGATTTTAATAATAAGGTCGAGAAGAGCAAATTTTAAAAATCTACTCTTCTCATGAAGATTTCTGATACATTAAAGAAATTAATAAGATTATATATCCATTTTTACCAAAAGTAAATACTTTGTAAAGCACTTTTCATCGCAAGTTTCGACATTTTTCGACATTTTGCCTTTTACCTTTTTGCGGTTAACTGTTAATTTTATACGGTTTACTGCGTTTTTTCGTTGCCTCATATCTATTCTAATTTTACAAAACTCATCCTATCTGCTAATTATTTTTATAGAAACCTTGTTTAAAATAAAAATAGAGTTTAGGTATTTTTCCTAAACTCTATTTTCATTATAACACATATATATGGCATTCCAAATTTCTTCTTCCAAATTGTATACATTCATCATATGTATCCATATAAACATCTAATTTATTATTTTTTATTGCTCCGCCTCTATCTTGTACTACGAACCAACCTCCATTGGGCTCATTTGCAAAATATGGTATATATATTATTGTTCCTATTGGATAACTTTTTCCTGCTGCTACTGTGTACCACGCTTTTGCATATTCTCCTGATGCTGTTTTTCCATATCCTGCATCTGTTGGCTTTTTACCACAAGTTGATGCAGTATAAGCAGAAGTATTTAATGTTACTACTTTTGGTGTTAAACCTGCTACTTTTGCTTGCAATGCTGATGCAGTTCCTGTACTTGATGTTCTCTTTACTTCACTTCTTGAAGTCTGTTTATTGTTTACTTGAACAATTTTATCCACTGGTTCTTTTATTATATTAGAAGATATCTCTTCTCTTGATATTTCGACTTGATCTTTATACGTAACTTTATATGTGACTTGTCTTAATCCCTTTTCGCCTTCTTTTATTACTCTTGTTATAGTTCTTTCTGAGCTACCGCCCACATCTTTAGTAATTGTTTCAAAAGGAATTTCTTCTTCTATTGTTATAATTTCTTCTGTTATAATTCCATAACTACTAATAATATCTTCTATACTAGTCACTGCCATATTTTCTTCTGTTTGTGAAGATTTCATTATTTTTATAATTTTATCTGATGTTAAATTTTCTTCTAATGCTGGTTTAACTATCTCATCTGAAGCAATTACTATATGATTATCCTCTAGTATTTCTTCTACATTTGTCTTTGTTGTTAATATATTTAACTCATAATTGTTTGAAAACTGTATTTTCACATTATTTATATTCACATTTGCTGCTTTTACAGCTATTCCTGAACACAAAAGAACTATTATACTAATAGCAATTATCCTTATTGCCGAAACAGATGCTTTTTCATCTTTTTTCATATATAGTTTCTCCCTCCTCTTAGGTTCTTTGTTATTATACATGTTTTTTAAAATCTTGTCAAATTTTTGTAACATTTCGTGTAAACTTACGGATACGCGCGTTTCAGTTTTTTCACCTTGTCCTCTATTATATATATATTCACTCTTTTCAAGGCTTATCCCTATTTTTAAAATTTTGTTAGTGAAAAGTAAATTTTTTATTATATTCTTATTATTTAACAATAAATCATTATATTTCCAGTATTTTTCACGCCTTAAAACTTGACTAGTTGCGATTTTTAAGGTATGATTATTAAGTTAAGAGTAAGTAAGGAGAATGATATATGTTATGTTCGAATTGTAATAAAAATACTGCCGTTATTTTTGTTAATAAAGAAGTTAACGGTAAGCAAGAAATCGAAGGCCTATGTTTCCAATGCGCTCAAGAGAAAGGCATTAACCCTCTAGAAATTTTAGCTAAGCAGTCTAATATGTCTGAAAAAGATTTAGAGAACATGTCTAAGCAATTTGAAAATATTTTTAAAGGTCTTTCAGATAGTCTAGAAAATCAAGACTTAGATAATGATGAACAAGATGATAAAAATTCACTTGGTTCTATTTTTTCTAGTATGTTTTCTAATGACAATACTTCTGAAGAAGCAAATACAAGTGAAAGTGGTAATAGAAAAAAAGTTAAAGTTGAAAAAAAGAAAGATAAGAAAAAGAAATTTCTTGATACTTATGGAACTAATTTAACTAATTTGGCTCGTAATAACAAGCTTGATGCAGTTATTGGTAGAAATAGTGAAATCCAAAGAATTATACAAATATTAAATAGACGTTCAAAAAATAACCCATGCTTAATTGGTGAACCTGGTGTTGGTAAGACTGCTATTGCACAAGGATTAGCTATAAAAATCGCAGAGAAAAAAGTTCCTGCTAAATTATTAAATAAAGAAGTTTATCTTCTAGACATGACTGCAATTATTGCAGGTACTCAATTCAGAGGACAATTTGAAGCTAGGATGAAATCATTAATTGATGAGTGTAAATCTTGTGGAAATATTATTCTAGTTATTGATGAAATTCATAACATTATTGGCGCTGGAGATGCTGAGCATGCTATGAATGCAGCAAATATTTTGAAACCTTCCTTATCTAATGGTGAAATCCAATTAATTGGTACTACTACTTTAAAAGAATACAGAAAATATATTGAAAAAGATTCTGCTTTAGAAAGAAGATTCCAACCGGTTATTGTTGATGAGCCTAATATTGAAGATAGTATAGAAATTATTAAAGGTATTAAAGGCTATTATGAAGAGTATCATAAGGTTAGTATTTCTAATGATGTTATTGCTGAAACTGTAAAAATGTCTGAAAAATATATTCATGATAGGTTTTTACCAGATAAAGCTATAGACCTTCTAGATGAAGCATGTTCTAGATTGAATTTAAATAATAAGACATTATTTGAATTAGAAGTTTTAAGAAATGACCTTAAAAAAATTGAAGAAGAAAAAGAAGATGCTGTTTCTTCTGATTCAATTGAAGACTACAAAAAAGCTGCTGATTTGAAGACAAAAGAATGCAATATTAGATCAAGAATTGATGAACTTAATTCTCAATTAAAAGTTCAAGAATTAACTGTAGCTGATATTGCTGAAGTTATAGAATATGCAACTAAAATTCCAGTTCAGAAAATTACTGAAGCTGAAGCTCAGAAATTATTAAATTTGGAGGAAAATTTACATCGTAGAATTATTGGTCAAAATGCTGCTGTATCTAGTGTTGCAAAAACTATTAGAAGAAATCGTGCTGGGCTTCAAAGTAATAAAAGACCACCTTCATTTATGTTTGTAGGTCCTACAGGAGTTGGAAAAACAGAACTTGCTAAAGCATTAGCTTGTGAAATGTTTGGTAGCGAAGACGCCATTATTCGTTTCGATATGTCTGAATTTATGGAAAGCCACTCTACATCTAAACTTATTGGCTCACCTCCTGGATATGTTGGCTATGATGACGCTGGTCAACTTACAGAAAAGGTTAAAAGAAAGCCGTATTCAATTATACTACTAGATGAAATAGAGAAAGCTCACCCTGATGTGTTTAATTTATTACTACAAGTTCTAGATGATGGAAAACTTACTGATTCACAAGGAAATACTGTAAGCTTTGTAAATACAATTATTATTATGACATCTAATTCTGGCTCAAATTTAAATAATAATTCTATTGGTTTTGGTAAACAAACTGTAGATAAAAGCAAAATTTCTAATGCTTTAAAAGAAACCTTTAGACCTGAATTTTTAAACAGAGTAGATGAAATTTTAATATTTGATTCTTTAACAGAAGATGAACTAGTTAAAATTATTGACTTGCTATTAAATGAAACTTCTGAAGCTTTAGCAGATAAACATATTGATTTAGAAATATCTAATGATGTAAAGAAATATTTGTTAAGTAATGGAATTGATTTAAAATATGGTGCTAGACCTTTAAGAAGGGCTATCCAAAGATATATAGAAGATGAAATATCTGATATGCTTTTACGAAATGATGTAACAAATGGTCAAACAATTTCAATTAATTTAGTTGATAATGAACTACAATTTATGGTAAAATAGTTAGTAATAAATGGAGGATGTGCTATGTTTAAACATGTACCTAATATTTTAACAGCAATTAGATTGTTACTTATTCCAGTAATTTTCTATTTTGCATTACAAGAGAATTATATATTGGCAGTACTTTTTCTAACACTTTCAGGTTTAACTGATGTTTTAGATGGCTATATTGCAAGAAAATTTAATTTTATAACAGATTTTGGAACATTATTTGACCCACTTGCTGATAAATTAACGCAGATTTCCACATTAATTGTTCTAGTAATACAACAAATAATTCCAACTTGGATTTTAGTTATTGTAATAATAAAAGAACTACTAATGATTGCAGGAGCTGCATTCCTTTACGATAAAAATACAGTTGTTGGTAGTAGGTGGTATGGAAAAGCTGCAACAGTTCTATTCTATGTAGCAATACTTGTATCTATGCTTGACAGACAATTTAGCTTAGGGCTAACATTTGATATGTACTTATATTATATAGCCGTTGTACTAACTATATTTGCGTTATGCATGTACTTTAAAACATTTTCTAAATTAAAGAAAAATGCTAAGGAAAATAAATAGATATAAAAATTAAGAGAGCAAATTGCTCTCTTGTTTTTATTCATAGTCCTCTAAAAGGCTATTTAATTCCTCTTTTCCTATTGCCCTTATTCCTTCTTTTAGTTCTTGTAAATCTTGCTCTGTTAGATACTCTGTAGATATTTCAGTTATCTCACTTAAGGTTTCATTTTCTTCTGCATCAAGTACATATATTGCAACATTTCCGTCTTTTTCTCTTAGCATATAGTGCTCATTACATATTCCTGCTACTTCTTTATATATTACAATTTCATCTGGTGAAAACCCTTTTATTTCCCAATCAGATAGATTGTTCTTTACCTCATCCTCGTTCATATTTACAAGTTCTGCTGGAATTTCTGCATAGTCTTTTGTGGTATGACCACATTCCTTATAGTATTTTTTTATAACTAATGTAGCATTTGGCGAAACTTTTTCATCTATTGTACTTGTAAGCAAACTTGGACTGAAAGTATTTACATTATTTCTAACAGCGGCCTCGGATATTTCCGTTATTACTTGTTTTGGTAGTTCTTCTCCCGAGCTTTCTTTATATATGTAATATCCGCAAATAAAACTAACTAAAAAAATTACAATTACAGTTAAAGTAAGTAAGAAATTTCTCATAAATATCATCCTTTTTATATCAATTTCTTATATTATCTGCAAGACTGTAAAATTTATACATCTGTTTTAGTTTTTATCTTAACTTTTCCTTTCGAATTTATTTTTAGGGTTATCTCACCCATTTTATCTGTCCTAAAAATATTACATTTAATATTTTCAAACCTCTTTATTATATCTTGGCTCGGATGTCCAAAATTGTTGTTTTCACCTACTCCGATTAATGCTACTTTAGGCTGAACTTTCTCCACAAATTGCTCAATTGAGGAAGTTTTTGATCCATGATGAGCGACTTTAATAATGTCTGCTTTTAATTTACTTTCATACATTTGTACAATTTTTCTTTCTGCTATTTCTTCTATATCTCCTGTAAACAATAAGCTGATATCTCTATATGTGAATTTTGCCACAATGGAATTGTTATTTAATATATTTTCTCTTACTTGTTCTTGCATTGGCCATAGAATTTCGAAATAGCTTGTTTTATCTATTTTTATTTTGTATCCTGCTTGTACTATAATAAAATTGATTTTATGCCTTTTTACTAATTCTATAAATTCTGTATAATTTCCTGAAGTTTCTCCCTGCTTTGAGATAATTATATTTTTAATTCTTATTTTATCCATTATTGTTAATATTCCGTTTACAATGGTCACTATCAAAATGGCTTATTATAACATAGTCTAATTTACTAATTCCTTTATCTAATAAATATGGTAGTAAAACATTTTTACCTACATCATAACTGTCATTTCCTCCACCATCTACTAGAACCTTTTTTCTGGTTTCTGTTGTTATTAAGCAGCAATCTCCTTGTCCTACATCTACAAAGTTAATAGTTATTTTTCTTTCTAAGTTGATAAGTATTTGAAAAATTATTAGTATCATGGAAATTATTATTAGTAGCTTTTTTATTGCTTTTATTATTCTTTTTTCTATATTATGCTTTTTA
>CAYXUA010000062.1:0-8739 GCA_964468015.1 uncultured Clostridium sp.
ATAATATTAAAAAGATATATGCTACTACATCTAAAGTATAATTTGGTTTTATTTTTCCAATTATTAATAAGCAAACTATTATTATAAAATATATAATATATCTATACATATTAGCACCTAGTATATATAGATATAGCATATATATAATGCTCACGATAGTTGTAAATCCCATCATGCTCTTAACTATATTTTTCTTTTCTAAATCTATACCAGCAGTGATTTCTAAGATACTCATATATATCATTCCAAATAATATATTTACTAAATCTCCAATTTCAAGATTAAAATAATCTAATTTTAGAGATAATATATAAATCATAAATAAGATTCCAGAACTTATCTCCAATATTAGGTATCTTGGTCTTATCTTTTCCCTACAATATCTACATTTTCCGCTTAAGAAAATATAACTTAGTATAGGTATTAAGTCTATAAAATTTAATTTGTGATTGCATTTTGGACAATAAGATCTTTCATGTGTAATATCTTTATTTATCGGAATTCTATATACTGCTAATGTAAAAAAACTTCCTAAAACAGTTCCAGTTATAAATGCTATTACTGCTACTATAATTTCTACCATTTTTACTCCTTTTTATATTAAATTGAGCATATACATATAATGCATATGCTCATCATGCTTTTAAATGCTACTATGTTGATGGATTTGCAGCAGTATAATTTGTTAGGTATGCATTTAACATAGACTCTACGTCATTTAAGAAGTTTTGTGTATCGATAGCTTTGTTGTTATATTGATTAACTGCATTTTGAGCATTGTTTATGATACTGCCATTTCCAGTTAATGTAGCTAAAGCAACACCTGCTAATATTAACAATACTATGATTGTTATAACTAAAGCGACTAATGTTATACCATTTTGTTTTTTCATCTTGACTTTTCCTCCTTTTTAATTTTTTTGTATATATTTATTAATAAATATAACCTAAATTATTTAGTTGTCCCATCTTCAAAGAAACTTCCTGTTGAATTTGTATTTGTTACATTTCCTGTGGTCGAGCTAGTATTGCTACTTGTATTAGAATTTTTATTCGTGTTATTATCTGTACTTTCTGTGTATACTTCGAATGGATTTGCTTTTCCTGGTTCATAATTTACACTTTTATATAAATTTAATTCATCTTCTGTTATTTCATATGTTTTTATTACTTGTTCTTCTTCCGTAATCAATGTTGTTTCTAATTCCTCTTTAACTTCGCTTAAATTATCAGGCATTTTATAAGTCAAAGTAGTTGGAACAACTTTATTTATTGGATTGTAATCATAAAATACTACAGCTAATATTAATATTATGGCTGCACATAATAGTAACATTATGAAAACTTCTTTTATAATATTTTTTACCATTTTATCCTCCTATTTTTAATTATGTTGTATTTTATACTTCATTAGCATTTGTATTACCTGATGTATTTGTGTTTGTTGTTGTATTTGTTGTATTTGTTGTTGAACTTTTAGCATTATTTGTTGTTGTATTGTCTACATTACTACTTGTACTTGTTGTAGTAGAAGTAGTTGTGTCAGGATTTAAGAAAATATCTTTTATTTTAAAAGTTGCTTGTAACTCTGAACCATTTCCTGTTGTAGTAGGAACTAATTCAAAATTTTCTATTGCAAATCCTAATTTAGAATCATCTTCTATTGCTCTAACAAAATCTGTTATTCCTATATATCCTCCTGTAGCTGTTATTCTTAAATCATTAGCACCTGTTGTATTATTTGAGCTTGATAAAATTTCTAATTTAGGTACTACACCACATTTTTCAGCATGATTACCTATTCTTACCCATAATACTTCAATATCATATTTTTCAGTTTGTGTTGCATTTAAAACATCTTGTTCTGAACTATATGCTGCTAATTCCTCATATGTCTTTTTATTACTTAACATAGTTTTTGCAGCTGTACTCATTTCACTTATCTTTGATGGATATTTTACAGTCTTTAAGTCTTCTATCTGTGCTATTGTTGAATCCAGATTTTCATTTTCAGATTGTATTTCTTTAACACTTAATATTTTTACACCCGCTATTTCATATCCAGAAGTCACAACATTATAGCATAATACCCCAAGTAAGACTATCAATATTAATATTAATACTTTTTTCATGGTAAATCTCCTTCTATGGTAACTTTAACTACACCGTCTTGTTTTATCGCACTATCTGATACTATATTAGTTAATATTCCATCTACTTTTAGTACCCCTTTAAAATATCCTATTTGTTGATAATCTGAAGATTGTGCATTTATTACTATATGCTTTTCAGTAGTATTCTTTATTGATGTTAACTGAACTCCTTTTGGTATTGCAGACATAATTCTATTTAATAATATAGGTATACTATTTTTCATTTTATATTTTTCTGTTGTTTTATCACTTACATCTCTTAAGTTTTGTATTAATGTAGTATACTCACTACTTCTATTTCTTATTTTAGTTATATCTGTATCTGCCAAATTTATTTGTGTATTCATTGCTGCACTTGCGCTAGAAGCTTCTTCCATTTTTTGTTCAATTTGTTTACCTAACATAAACGAAGTTACTGAATATATTACAACTGCTAATAATAACCCTCCGGCTAATCTAAGCATTGATTTTTCAATACTATCTAATTGTTTATGCAAACCCAAATCAAGATTTATCTTCTTGCCAGCTAGACCTCCTAAATTAATTTGTGGTAGCTCTGGCAAAGGTATTTTTTCCATTAATGCTAAGTCTTTGAAATTTACGCCTTTTATTCCTTCTCCTAAACCTTGCAAGGCTAACGCAATCGCAGAATTTACCTCTATATAATCTTTTACGCTTACATTAGACTTATCAGCATTTATAAAATATGGCTTTAATATTTGGCATTTTACTTTAGCTATATTATCTTGAAAATACAAGTCTATATTATTTATTACAGCTCCAGAACCGCTTATATATATTTTAGGTATACTTGCTACATTTTCTCCCAATATTTCTTTTACTCTTTGAACTATATTATATAATGTTGGCATTATATCTTCTAGATATTCATCTGGTTCATTTTCTTGTGGTTGACTATTAAGTGTATATATAGTTGTATTTTTACAAATTTCATACGCTCTGCTATATGAATTTTCTTTTGCACTTATCTTTTCAAAGATATCTTTCATTCCATCTTCTATGATTTGTACTTTATATATTTGTCCATCAATTATTAATGTTACAGTTGTTTTTTCTTCTATATTTACTATAGCAAAATTTTCTTTTTCATCAATATCAAGTAATGTTGGTAATGCTATTGGCAAAGGACTTATATTTCTTAATTGTTTTCCTTGTAATTGTTGATTCTTTTTAGCAATTTCAACTCTATTTGCAGCAACATGCACTGCTCTTATTTTTTCTTTATCCTCTCTGCTTGGTATCAAGAAATGTCTAGCTTCTAAAGTTTTTTGATTTAGTGCTTTTTCTTCACAAAAATATTCAAATTCTGTTTTTATTGTTCTTTCAATATCTTTTTTGTTAAGCATTGCAAAAACGTCAAAATAATTATACATTTCATCAGATAGATTTATACTGATTGGAGTTTTTGCGCTAGATGTTTCTCTTACAATTTGTTCTATATCATTTTCTACTCTTTCAGCCATTTTTATACCAAAGGCTTCGACTTTATAATTTTCATGTTCTTTAGATACTTTTGCATATTTAATTAGATTGTTTTCTAAGTATATTCCTAGACATCCAGCCATTTTTTTCTCTCCTTCGTATAATCTTCTTTATTCTATTGTTTGTTTTTTTTCGTACATTATAATTTGTATTTTTTGCTAATTTCATTTCTCTACAAAATACGCTCAAATTTGATATATATATTTTATATTTTTAACCATAAAAGTCAATAGTTTTTACAGACTTGTAATGTAATTGTAATATTTCTGTAATATATTTTTTCCTTTATTTTGCATATTTGTAAAACTCTTAGGGCAATATATGTATATCAAATATAAATGGAGGTTTTTAAATGATTACTGAAAAACATATAAAAATAACTGGAATGTCAACCGTTTCTTGGAAGGATGCAATAGTTCAGACTATTTCAGAAGTTTCAAAAACTATTGACTATATTAATACAGTAAAAATATTAGAGCAAACAGCCAGAGTAAATGGCAAAAAAATTGTCGAATACTATGTAACTTTAGATTTAGCTTTTACTGTAGATAGAGAAAGAGAAGATTAAAGGAGGTTTTTATGAATAATCCATTAGCAACTAATAAAGACTATCAAAACTATGTAAATAAAAAATCACCAAATTCTCCTATTTTAAAAAATTGTTTCAATGCATTTGGGGTAGGCGGTTTAATTTGTACCTTAGGTCAATTAATCAGTAGCTATTGTGTATATAGAGGTATGAGCTTAGAAACAGGAAATACAATTGCTTCTATTATATTAGTATTTCTTACTGCATTTCTTACTGCTCTTAATGTATTTAATAAAATAGGAAAATTTGCTGGTGCAGGTTCTTTTGTTCCAATTACAGGATTCGCAAATTCTATTGTATCTCCTGCTATGGAATATAAATCTGAAGGATATGTTATGGGAGTTGGTGGAAAAATGTTCACTGTTGCTGGTCCTGTACTAGTCTTCGGAATATCTACTTCTATTATAGTTGGGATTTTATATCTTATTTTTAATACTCAATCTATAACATTAGTATAATTAATTATTTATTTTTTACACATGGAGGTTTTTATGAAAAAAGTAGGAAAACAAACAATTTTGTTTGACAATCCACCAACAATTTTAGAAACAGCATCCATTGTTGGTCCAAAAGAAGCTGATGGACCTTTAGCACAATACTTTGATGTACAACTGGAAGATGAATTTTGGGGAGAGTCTACTTGGGAAAAAGCAGAAAGTAAAATAGTAAAAGAAACAACAAGCACAGTCTTAAGCAAAGCCGGCTTATCTGACGAACAAATAGATTACTGCTTTGCAGGAGATTTATTAAATCAATGTATATCATCAAGTTTCGGTCTTAGAGGTCAAAAAATCCCCTTATTCGGAATTTTCGGAGCTTGCTCAACATTTATTGAAGGAATGAGTTTAGCAGCTGTTTTTGCAGAAGCTAGTGGCGCAAATAATGTATTATGTTGTACATCAAGCCATTTCTGTAGTGCAGAAAAGCAATTTAGATTCCCTTTGGAATTAGGAAATCAGCGTCCACCTTCAGCACAGTGGACTGTAACTGGGTCTGGAGCCGCTATTGTAACCAAAAATGGAGGAGGTCCTTATATAACAAGTATCACAACTGGTCAAATTGTAGACATGGGTATAAAAGATGCTAACAACATGGGAGCTGCAATGGCACCAGCAGCACTCTCAACCTTATTAACACATTTTAAAGATACTGGTAGAAATCCAAGTTACTATGATGCAATTTTCACAGGTGACCTTGGATATATAGGTAAGGAAATTTTAATAGACCTTGCAAAACAAAATGGATACAATATAAAAAGTAATTATAATGATTGCGGTGTTTTAATATTTGATAAAAATGCACAAGATACTCATTCTGGCGGTTCTGGATGCGCATGCATTGCAACAGTGTTTTCAGGGTATCTATTTAATCAATTAAAAGCAAAAAAATATAAAAAAATTTTATTAATAGCAACTGGTGCTCTTACCAACTCCACTACAGCTCAGCAGGGAGAATCAATACCAGGAATTGCACATGCTATTAGTATAGAAATTTAAAAGATAGGCAGGTGTAATAATGGAATTTTTTCAGCAATTAGATTATATGCTATTTCTTAAAGCATTCATTGTAGGTGGACTAATATGTGTTATTGGGCAAATTTTATTAGACAAAACCAAGCTTACTTCTGCAAGAATTTTGGTTATATTCGTTACAACCGGAGTAATTCTAGGTGGTCTACGGAATTTATCAACATCTAGTTGATTTTGCTGGTAGTGGTGCCTCTGTTCCTCTTACTGGTTTTGGTAATCTTCTTGCAAAAGGAGCAATTGAAGGAGTACAAGAAAAAGGTTTAATAGGTGCCTTTACAGGAGGCTTAAAAGCCGCTGCCGGTGGAATAGCAGCAGCAATCTTCTTCGGCTATATCGCAGCACTAGTTTCCAAACCACATATCAAAAAGCAATAGTTGCGCTTGTAAACTTGCTCATTTCAAAATCATAAAAAAATCCAGATTTTAAATCTGGATTTTTTATGATTTATGCTTTTTTTGCGACTTCAACTAATTCGCTGAAAGCTTTTGGATCACTTATAGCTAATTCAGAAAGCATTTTTCTATTTACAACTACATTTGCTTTTTTTAGTCCAGCAATTAATTTGCTATAAGTTGTACCATTTTGTCTTGCTCCTGCATTAATTCTTGTAATCCATAATTTTCTAAAATTACTCTTCTTGTCTTTTCTTCCTACATAAGCATATCTTAAAGATTTCATAACTGCTTGATTAGCCATTCTAAATCTTATGCTTTTTGCTCCATAATAACCTTTTGCTTGTTTTAAAACTTTTTTATGTCTTGCGCGAGTTGTTCTCGCTGTTTTAACTCTTGCCATTTTTTATTTCCTCCTACTTATTAATTTCCATATGGTAACATTTTCTTGATTGCATTTTCGCAAGTTTTATCTGCGTATGCATCTTGAACTCTTCCTCTTGATTTTGCTCTTGATGTTTTATTAGCTAAAAGATGTCTTTTATTAGCTTTTGTTCTTTTTACCTTTCCTGTAGCTGTATAAGAATATCTTTTTTTAGCAGCTTTATTTGTTTTTAATTTTGGCATAATATATAGCTCCTTTCTATTTTTCAAAATTATTTTTCAGTTTTTTTACTTAATATTACAAACATATTCTTTCCTTCTAATATAGGCTTTTTCTCTACATTTGCAATATCAGAAAGTTCTTCTGAAAATCTATTTAAAGTAGTTTCACCTAATTTTATATAATTAAGCTCTCTACCTCTAAATCTTACTGTTATTTTAACTTTAGCTCCATCTTCTATGAATTTTCTAGCATTTTTGCATTTAAAGTTAAAATCGTGTTCATCAATATTTGGTGTTATTCTTAATTCTTTTAGTTCTGCAACTTTTTGTTTTTTCTTAGCTTCTTTTTCTTTTTTAGCTTGCTCAAACTTGTATTTCCCATAGTTCATTATTTTACAAACTGGTGGATTTCCATTTGGTGCAACTAAAACTAAATCTAAGTTTTTCTCCTCTGCTATTTCTAAAGCCTTGTTTGATGTCATTACTCCTAACTTTTGTCCGTTTTCATCAATTAATTGGACTTCTTTTACTCTTATTTGTCCATTAATATCTAATTCTTGTTTTATAAAAAACACCTCCACAATAAAAAAATTGACTTTGAAAAAGTCAATCCACAATAAAAATATACATTCATATAAAATATATCTCTTAACCTTTTCCCTAATAGTAAAGGTGAGAAGTGGATAGCTTCTTCTTAATTAACTTTATATATTTTACTACATTTTGTTGTAGTTGTCAACGTTTTTGCCAAATTTAACTTAAATTTGTGACATAAATTTCTTTTTACTTTATTGGCAAGTCAAAACCTATACATTATAATAATATAATCATAATAAAAAACTCAGAAAGTTTAGAACTTCTGAGTTTTGATATTTGTAAAAAAACATTTTATCTCTTACTGAATTGTGGTGCTTTTCTAGCTTTCTTAAGACCGTATTTTTTTCTTTCTTTCATTCTTGAATCTCTTGTTAAGAATCCGTTTTGTTTTAATACTGGTCTATATTCAGCATTTACTTCTAATAAAGCTCTTGCTATTCCGTGTCTTATAGCACCTGCTTGACCTGTAAATCCACCACCTGTAACTGTACAGATTACATCATATTTATCTAATGTATTTGTTACAACTAATGGTTGTTTTACTATAACTTTTAATATATCTGTTCCAAAATATTCATCTAATGATTTTTGGTTTACAGTAATATTTCCATTACCTGCTACTATTCTTACTCTTGCTATTGATTTTTTTCTTCTTCCAGTGCCATTAAACATTATTTTTTCTGCTTTATCTACTTTTGGCATTTTCATTTACCTCCATCTTTGTTTTATTTAGAAATTCCAAACTTCTGGTTTTTGTGCAGCATTTTCATGCTCGCTTTCAGCATATACTCTTAATTTTCTTAATTGTTGTCTTCCTAAGCTATTTTTTGGAAGCATTCCTTTTATTGCTAAGTACATCATTTCTTCTGGTTTTTTGTCCATCATTTCTCTTGCTGTTGTTTCTTTCATTCCACCTATATATCCTGAATGATGTCTATATACTTTTTGGTCTAACTTTCTTCCTGTTAATACTACATCTTTGCAGTTTAATATTATTACATGGTCACCAGTATCTATATTTGGTGTGAAAGTTGGTTTATGTTTTCCTCTTAATAATTTTGCTGCTTCTGTTGCAACTCTTCCTAATGGCTTACCAGCTGCATCAATTACATACCATTTTCTTTCGATTTCACTTGCTTTTGCACTATATGTTTTATTATTCATGGTAATTATAATCCTCCATTCATTTACAATATTTATATATGAAATATAAACCTTCGGCTACCGGGGAGAAGCCTTTTTATTTATATAACACTCAATTTTCGCGTTTATTATTTTATTACATTTCTTCCTAAATGTCAAGCAAAATTGCTTAATTTGTTTAATTATATATGCTTTATATTGATTTTTTCTTAAATAAACTATATAAT
>CAYXUA010000063.1:0-8579 GCA_964468015.1 uncultured Clostridium sp.
AGTATATTTTCATATAATTAAAACTATCTATTATAAAATTTTTCAATTTACTAATCAGCGTTTGAAAATTAAATGTTAAGGATATTTACAAAAAAAAATAGTTATGCTACAATACTAATTGGAGGTAGAGAAAATGGAACATATATTAAAATTACAGCCTAAATACTTCGACTATATTAATAATGGAACAAAGAGAGTAGAATTAAGATTATATGATGAAAAAAGACAAAAAATTAATATAGGAGATACTATAATTTTTCAAAAAGAACCTGAATTAGAAATTACAATGAAAGTAAAAGTTATAGGGCTATTAAGATATAATACATTTGAAGAATTATTTGAAGATTTTGATATAGAAATGTTAGCTGACAAATCAATGACAAAACAAGAATTATTAAATGTATTAGAAGAATTTTATACACCAGAAAAACAAAAACAATATGGTGTTGTAGGAATACGTATTGAAAAAATATAATGAAAACACACTCAAAAATTCAATCGAATCTAAGAGTGTGTTTTTATTGTGCCTTGACAGATAGAGAATTATTCGGGAAGTTTTCCGTTATACACCAACTCCCGAGAAGAGTTGTTATAGTAGCCTTCGCTCATGGTCTGTGTTAATTCCCAATTGTACTTCTTGATGATGTGCTCAAACATCGGGATTTTATAGTCTGCAATTGTGATAAGAGGCTTAGTAGTACCAAGGTACTTAAAAGCATGTTCTAACATTGTTGTTGCGACATGTTTTCCGCGGTAGTCATCGACTACGAGAAATGTACAAATTTTACTTTCGGTATCATCCTTTTTCAAAAATGCTACACCGGCTACATTGTTGCTAATTGTGCAAATAATAACTTCGCCAGTACCGTTAAATACCCTGGGAATTTCCTTTGCCCAATACCACTCAAAATGCTTAGGATAATCTTTGCAGATGTAATCCGTAGCAGAATAAGCTGCCTGTGCAAATTTTCCGAAAAGCTTGTGATTGTCGATAAGAGAGCTTAATGTGTAAATCCTCATATCGTTTGTTTGTTTCCGAAGTTCAAATACATAGACTCCCAAAGCTTCCTTTTCTTCAGGATAAATTTCTTGATACATATCTAAAGCTTTATACTTGGTAACGCCAGGAATTGCCTTAGAAGAGTCTTCGTTGTCGAGCATGTCAGGGAAATCTTCATAGCGAGTTACACGGATAACCTCAAACTTGATATTAGAATAGTCCTTAAAAGTGATTGTATCGCCTTCGCGAACTCTTTTAATATCAGGATATCCAACCCTTACCTCAAGAGTTTTGATTCCCTTGTTGATGAGGTTGTAATATTCCCGTTTGATTCTCCAGTTATAGTTTTTAGCCATAACATCAACCGTCCTTTCATAAAGTATATATTTTAAAAATTGCAAAATACTGTAATTTACAGTATATCTTTATTATAGCATAAATGGCAAAGATTGTAAATGATTATGTATACAGAATGGCTGAATTATCAATATTAGATTTGAAATATCAAGATAAAGCTCAGTGACAACCTATAAATTAATAGTTAGACTATATTAAAAGATTATCAGTAAAATGATAGTCTTTTTTTGTTGCAAATAAGGAGGGATAGTTTATTTGAAGAAAAAAGAAATTGATGGAATAATGGAAAATAAAACATTACTTAATATTTTAAGTCCAATAGGAGGAATAGAATATAAGAAAAATTATATAAGAGTAGGAGATTATTTAGGAAGAGTATATGTAATAACAAAATATCCTCAAAAAGTAAGAGTAGGATGGCTTGAAAATATTGCAAATATACCAAATACAGTATGTTGTTTAAATATTTCTCCAACAGAAAAAGATACATTAATGCAAAACATAAGTAGGGGAATAAAACAAAATGAATCACAATATGAAGGAATAACAGATGAAATATTAAGACAAAGAACAGAAAGAGAAATACAAGATGCAAGAGATTTAATTGAAAAAGTAGATCTAAACGGAGAAACAGTAGTATATGTAACAATAGCAATAATGGTAATTGCAGAAGATGAAGAAGAGTTAAAACAAAGGTCTAAGGCAGTTTTGACAAGGCTTACATCAATGCAAATGAAAGGGCGAGTATTAACGAATTTGAGTAAAAACTCATTGAAGTTAATGTCGCCTTTTTCTATTACAGATCCAGTTGTAAAAAGTATTGCAGATAGAAATATGCTAGAGAGTACATGGATTGGAGGATTACCTTTTTCAAGTTCAGGATTTAATGATGGAAATAAATATTATTTTGCTAGAGATACAAAGGGAGGAATTGTAATACTTGATCCTTGGAAAAGAGGAGGAGATAGAACAAACTCAAATTTTGTAATTATGGGGACAGCAGGAGTTGGAAAATCTACAGTTGCTAAGCACTTAATATTAAATGAATATATGACTAATACTAAAGTGATTTTGATAGATCCTGAAAGAGAAGAAAAAGAAATGGTTGAGAAACTAGGAGAAAAATGGATAGATGTAGGAAGTGGTAAAGGGGGAATAATAAATCCACTACAAATTAAAAAAGTTCCTTTAGATGATGAAGAAGCAGATGAAGTTGAATATAAAAGTAAAGGAATGGGAGCAATGGCTCTACATTTTCAAACCTTAAGAACATTTTTTAAATTGTTATATCCTGAACTTGATTCAATACATATAGCTCGATTAGAGGAAGTATTAGAAGAATTATATAACAGATTTAATATTGATTGGGATACAGATATTTCAGGAATACCAAATAATAAATTTCCTATTATGACAGATTTATATAATCTTTTAGGAGAGAAAGCAAGTAATGAAATTGATGAGGAAAAACAAAAAATATATGAAACATTAAGAAGTCTATTAAGAGGTATTAGCATTGGTGCTGAAAAAGGCTTATTTAATGGTTATACTTCAATAGATGATAATGCAAAAATTGTATGTTTTGATACCTTTAATTTGCAAAATGCAGATGACAAAGTAAAAAGAGCTCAATACTTTAATATTCTAACTTATTGTTGGGAGATAATGAGTAGAGATAAAGAAGAAAAGACAATGCTAGTTTGTGATGAAGCTTATTTGTTAATTGATTCGAGAGTTCCTGAAACAACAATATTTTTAAGAAATGTAGCAAAAAGATGTAGGAAATATGAAGGAAGTTTAGTTATAATTTCACATTCTATTGTAGATTTTCTTGATGATTCAATAAAAATGTATGGACAAGCTATACTTGATATGGCTACATACAAAATATTAATGGGGACTGATGGAGTAAATCTAGAAGAAACAACAGAGCTATTTAAGTTAAGTGAGGGACAATCAGAGTTTTTATATAAAAAGAAAAGAGGTTTAGCTTTATTTATCATAGGCTCAAACAGAATATTTGTTAGGTTTGATATATTTCCTATTGAGTTTGAGTATTTTGGTAAAGGTGGTGGTAGGTAATGGCTTTAGATCCTGCTACAGCAAAATTAATCGCAAAAGTAGTAATAAGTCAAATAACAGATGAAGAAAAAAGACAAAGATTAATTATAGGAATAATTATAGCAATAGTGGTATTTACATTTATAATAATGATACCATTATTTGCTTTAACATCAACAATAGATAAAATAAAAAGTTTCTTTGGATTTGGAGATGATGGACAAGCTACAGATAGTTCTTATTATTCTTTAGTTGAAATGCACGACACCTATGCTCCTACTGTAACTATTGAAGATTTAGAATATAATGGAACATTTCCTATGCCTGTTCAAAATGCAACTGTTACAAGTGAATTTGGATCAAGAATTCATCCTGTAACTGGAAAGCAGAGTTTTCATACAGGAATAGACTTAGCAGGAGCTTGGCACTCAAATATTACAGCAGTTGAAAAAGGAACTATTGTATTTGCAGGAGTACAACAGGGCTATGGAAATTGTCTAGAAATAAAACATAGTACTGAGAATGGAACAATTTATTATACCTTCTATGCACATTTGGCTAGAATTGATGTGATAGAAGGACAAGAAATACAGCAAGGGACTGTTGTTGGAATTCAAGGAGGAGATCCTAATCGTGATCCGAATCCTGGATATAGCACAGGTTCACATTTACATTTTGAAATTAGAAAATCGCAAAGTGGAGATTTTCTAAATCCAAGAGAATACCTATTTGAAAGTAAGGAGGTTTAATTGGTAATAGATATAAATAAGACGAAAAATAAATATAATATAATTTATGCAGATCCTCCATGGCATTATAATACATGGAGAGATGGAATGGGAACAGCAGAAAAACATTATAAGACAATGAAAGTTGAAGAAATAGTTAATATGAAGGATACAATCAAGAATATATCAGAAAAAGATTGTGTCCTTTTCTTATGGGTGACTTTTCCTTGCTTATTAGATGGACTAAAAGTTATGAAAGAATGGGGATTTAAGTACAAAACTTGTGGATTTAATTGGATAAAAAGAAATAAAGTAAGTGATACATGGTTCTTTGGATTAGGACATTGGACTAGAGCAAATTCAGAACTATGCTTAATTGGAACAAAGGGAACAATAAAAAGAAAATCTAATAAAGTATCACAAATAATTGACACTCATATAGAAGAACATAGCAAGAAACCAGCTATAGTAAGAGATAAAATAGTTGAACTTGTAGGAGATATGCCTAGAATAGAATTGTTTGCAAGACAGACTGTAGATGGTTGGGATTGTTGGGGAAATGAGGTGTAAAAACTTTAAAATTAAAGAAAAATATGTTATAATGCAAGCACTTATTGTATTAAAGAGGTGTTTGAATTATGGAGTGGCTTAATTTTTTCGAAAGTAATTTATTTTCTAATATTATAAATACTTTTTCTGCTATTGGGACTATTGGAGCAGTTATAGTTTCATTATATTTAAGTAGAAAAGGAGAAAGAATAAAATACAAGATTAGAAGACAAGTAATTGTTCCAGTAGGATATTGTGGGAATTTTAGCTTGAGATATGATTTAGAATTAATAAATTTAACTAGAAATAATCAAATAGTTATTTCTAGTTATCCATACATAAGAAATGGCAGGACAAATATATTTATAAAAAATTATGTGCCTATTTATGATAACTCTGATAATTATAATTTTCCAAGAAGATTAAATTATGGAGATAAATTTTTAATAAGTATTGATAAGCAAACGGCAAGTGAAATATTAGAAAATTCTTCAAAAAATAAGTTTAAATTAATTGTAGAAGATGTATTAGGTAATAAATATAAATATACAATAAAAAGAAGTGAAATGGAATTGTTGGTAAAGAACAGTAAAGACTAAAATTTAGTGTTTTTGTCATACGATTTTTGCCGACAATAATCCAATACTAAAATAGAACGATGCTTTAATAAATTAATTTCAAAAAATAATGAATAATAGAATTAAGAATTACTAGTTGTAGTAGTTCTTTTTTTATAGAAAGGAGTTGATGAAATTGATTTTAGCAATTACTAGAGAAAATGAAAAATTAATTTACGAAGTATGCAAAGAAACTGGATTTGAAACCCCACAAGTATTAACAGGAGTTGATAGCTTAAAAAGATTTGCAATTCAAGAACTGAAGAACCTAAATAATTATAAACAAATAATTATAGATGTTGATTCAACAAAAGAAAGTGAAGAGGAAATCATACAATCTATTGTAGCAATAAAGAGTATGTATAATATTAGAGTTATTGTAGTTGCTTTAGGTCATGAAGAAGGAGATAGACTACTTTCAAAACTATTTAATGAAGGAATCTATAATTTTGTGAATGCAAAAACTTACTATGAACAAAAGGAACAATTCAGAAATTGTTTAAGTGCTGAAGGAAGCCAATATAAAGATGCTATAAGGTTTAGACAAAAGGTTGAAGAAACAAAGAAAAACAAAGTAATTGTAAAGAAAGAATATAAGACTTTAAAACAATTTGTAAATATAGCAGTAGCAGGAACAGAAAAGCATATAGGAGTTACAACACAAGCTATTTTAATTACAATGTTTTTAAAGAGTTTAAATATGAATGCCTGTTATATTTGCAGTACAGATAAAGATGAAATAAAAAATATTGAAACATTAGAAGGAGTAACTAAAAAAGACAATATGTATTCGTATAGAGGGATTGATCTTTATAGTAATACCAATAAAATTGATGCAATGCAATACGGTTATGATTTTTATATTTATGATTATGGAACTTTAAATGAAAATACACTAGACAATTTCTTATCAAAAGAAGTTAAGATAGTAGTAGGAGGGACAAAGGCATGGGAAACAGATGAAACATTTAGAGTTTTAAGTTTATTAGAGAAGATTCCTGAAGTAAATTATATATTCAATTTTTCTAGTGATGAAGAAAAGGCTAAATTTAAAAGAACATTAAGAGGAATAGTGAAAAATATATTCTTTTCAGAATATACTTCAGATACTTTTAATGATAATGTAAATACAGAGATTTATCACGAAATTTTTAAAGATTATATTGCAGAGAAATCAAACAAAATAGAAGTAATAGAAAAAAATAGTATATTTAACTTTTTGAAAAGAGGTAAAAAGTGAGTAAAAATATTTATAAAGAATATTTAAAAAAGCAAAAAGTAAGACAAAAATATGATGAAGAAGTAGTAGTTAATGAACAAAAATCGTTTATTAAAATACTACTTTTTTTATTTGAAATAATGATAAGAATATTTCATGTATTGTTTTATATAGGAATCTTAATTTTATGCTCTATTGGAGCAACTTATATAGCAAATAAAATAGGAATATTCAAATTTTAGGAGGTTAAAATGAAGTGGTTTAAAAAAATATTAGCAGTTTGCAGTTTTTGTACTTTACTTACAACAGTAAATTGTTTTGCAGTAACAATGGAAGAAACTAAAATTAGTGAAGATAGGTTAAATTGTTATAAAACATATCAAGTTATGGAATCAGAGAAAGATATATTTTTAGAAATGTTATCAAAAGAAATAGAAGTTGATGGAAGCAAATACAAGTATGTAGATTATACTGCTGAAGGAGGAAATACATTAGAAACGATAGATATAAATACAACTAAAACTATATTATCAAAAACAAATAATAAAGATAAAATTATTGAACAATTAGAAAATACAATCAAATATGAAAAAGATGGATATATAGGAGAATATATTTTGAATCCTAATACTCTAAAAATCAAGACAAATTACAATGGCTTTAGAGAGGATTTAATTGAAGAAACAATAAATTACACTAATCTAAAGAAAAATGATCTAGATTTTATACCAAAACAAACAGTAAAGAACGGAGTAACATTGGATCTTCTAAATGTTGAATGGGAAGTAGAATCTACAAAAATGATTGGAGAATATGAGGTTGCTAATACATATACTGCTAAATGTTATTATGCTACTAAGCAAAGAGTTGATTATCCTAATACATATACAGTAACAGCTGAATATTTTGGAACAGCAACTAAGACTGAAGAACATCCAATTACCTATGTCGTAAAATATGAAAAAGAAGAGCCTGAGGTAGTAGAAGAAAAACAAGAGAATAATGTATTGCCAGTAGTTGGAGGGACAACAGGAATTATTTTAGTAATAGTATTCTTTTTAACAAGAAATGTAACAGTTTATAACTATAAAGATGGAGAATATAAAAAAGTAGGAAAAGTAAGAGCTACAAAAGCTGGAAAGATAAAGCTAGATAGGTTTAGTTTATTTGAAACAACTAATAAATACAAATTAGAGTTATCTAAGAATTTAACAAAAAAATTGAAAGGAAAAATGATAACTGTAAGTAAGAATGGAACAACTATAAAAATGCTAGTAAATGGCAATGAAAAAGAAAAATATATTGTTGAAGTTAGAGTATAGGAGGACTTGTAGATGAAAAAAGAAAATAAATATATAATAGCAGTTGTTATAATTGCAATTATAGCTCTTACAGGAGTTATTTTTTTTACATATAAATATCCAATTTATAAAGCTAATAAAGATGCAGAAAGTATTGATGTTGGAGATAACGAAGAATTAGAAGCTACAGCACTCGAAAATATAGAACAAGATATTATTCATTATGATGATGAAATAGGAACTTTGACAATTCCTGATATTTTACTAGACAATGCACCAATAAGAGAAAGTGTAGAACTATCTACTTTGTCTGAAACAATAGGACATTTCCCCTCTACCTCCATCTATGAGGGAAATGTAGGCTTAGCTTCTCATAATTCAGGAAGTAATGGGGATTTCTTTAAAAATTTAAAGAAGATTAAAATAGGTAGTGAAATTTATTATCAAACAAACTATGGAACTAAAAGATATGTAGTAACAACAAAGGAAATAATAAATGAAGAGGACTGGAGTTATCTAGGTGCAACTGAAGATAATAGGATCACTCTAATTACTTGTGTCGCAGGTCAAAAAGATAAAAGGCTATGTGTTCAAGCTATAGAGTCTATGGATGGAATGAATTATGGACAATAAATTTTATTAAAATTTCCTAAAAGGGTTTGGGAATCTTCCTATTAAGGTTTTATAATGATAGTAGGAGATGATCGTTATGAAAAAAATAATTATAGTTTTAATAATTTTAATAGG
>CAYXUA010000064.1:0-8462 GCA_964468015.1 uncultured Clostridium sp.
TTCTTATATACTATTCAAGGTCCCCCTTATCAAGATAAAAATTTAGTAGTACAATATTTTTTCAATTACAATACTAATTTATGTGTCTTAATTATAATAATTTTTTCTTTACACCAACCAAGAATTAGCCTATTTATGTTCATTTTTCTCCACGATTTTTTGAGCTTCTTCTAATGTTTTTTGATTTTTAAACTCTAATGCTTTTTCTCTACCTTTTTTAAGAATTTGAATTATTATTGTTGCAACTAAGAAGCAAGCAAATATTCCAAGCAAAGCCCATACATTTGGAGCAATTAGTCCAGCATCTCTTGATATTATAGCTTCTCTAAATAACCCTATTGTATATGTCATTGGCATATATGGATTAATAACTTGGAAGAAACTTGGTTCTGTTTCAATTGGGAATGTTCCTCCACTTGCTGCTAATTGTAATACTAATAGAACTATTGCTAAGAATTTTCCAACATCTCCTAGTTGAGTTATTAATAATTGTATCATTGCTACAAATACTAAACTTACCAAGATACAAGTTCCATAATATAGCCCAATATTTGTCACACTAAATCCTAAGATTAGTTTCAATACAAATGCCATGACAATTGCTTGTGCTACTGCAATTCCTATATAGCATAAATTTCTTAAATATTTATTTTTTGCGCCTTTTCCAAGAATTTTAAATCTCTTATCATAATCATAATAGAATACAACAAATGACATTAACGAACCTACCCATAATGATATTGACATAAAGTATGGAGCAAATGCTACACCATATGAAGCCACTTCTCCATAATCAACTTCATTTATTTTTACTGGTTCTTTTACAAACTCACTTAAACCATCAATTTTTGTTAATTCATCTTTTGCATCTGCAATTCCGTCTTCTACTTCTGTTTTAAATGTAGCTAATCCATCTGATAACTCATTTCCACCATTTACAAGTTTTGTTGCACCTTGTTCTAGTGTGCTTATCCCTTCTACTACTCTACCAGAATTTTCTTGTAATTGTTTTAATCCATTTTGTAAATCTTGACTACCACTTGCTAATTTTTTACTACCTATTCTTGCTTTTTGTATTGCCGAATTTAATTTAGCAACACCACCTTTAAATTCAGCTAATCCACTTGCTTTTGAGCTTATTGTTTGTATTCCAGAATTTAAAGTTTTAACTTTTCCTGTAAGTTCGCTACCTGAACTATTTAATTTTTCAATACTTCCAGATTGCTTTATTGCTTTAGCTGTTCCATATATTTGCTTTATATTAACATCTTGTAGCAGAGTTTGATTCGCTTCTACATATTCAATTATTCCATCTAACAATTTGGTTACATTTCCATTTAAAGTTGTAACTCCACTAACATAGTCTTGTACTCCTGTATTTAGTTGTTCACTACCTGTGCTTAATTTAGTTACAGCACCTTGTAATTCATCTAATGAACCAAGTTTTTCGACTAACGCTGAACTCCCACTATATATTTCGTTCAATCCGCTATTTAATTCGCTCATTCCTGAATTTAATGTTTTACTTCCATCATATGCACCACTTACGCCATTATTAAATTCAGTATAACTTGAACTTAAATTTCTTGTTCCATCTTTTAAATTTTTAAGTCCATTATTTAATGTAATAGTTCCATCTTGAACTTCTGTTATTGCACTGCTTATGTTTTTCATTTTGTCTGGTACTTCTGCTAATTTAGTACTTAGCTTATCAACGACTTTTTCATTAACCTCTTGTGTAACTTCTTTTTGAACTTTTTCTACAACTTTGTTTATAATTTGTGAAGCTAAATAACTACTCTTTTGGTTTGGTGAA
Source organism: uncultured Clostridium sp. (assembly GCA_964468015.1). Classification (GTDB taxonomy): domain Bacteria; phylum Bacillota; class Clostridia; order TANB77; family CAG-508; genus UMGS1864. The sequence goes on from CAYXUA010000064.1 coordinate 1,817, forward strand.
TATGTTATTGTTGCAGTTTGTTTATTTTCTGAATCTGCACTATTTAATTTTTCTGTAAAATCTTCTGGTATAGTTATAGTTGCATAATATTCTTTATTTACCAATCCATCTTGTGCTTCTTCCTCATCTAGTACAGTAAATTTCATTGTTGCATTTTCAAGCAATTTAGCTGTTAATTCCTTTCCTAAGTTTTCACTATCATTTCCTTTATCTTTATTGACAATTGCAACCGGTATTTCCTCTAAATTACCATACGGATCCCAAAATGCTTTTAAATAAAAACTACTATAAAGCAACGGAATTATAATAATTGCAATAATTACAATGGTTTTAAACCATTTGGAATTTGTTACCTTATTACTCATAATCTTACCTCCTAAATATTAATTAAGTATACCTTCCTTTAGAATTTTTAGTATACTATCTGATACTTCTTTTTCATTTATAATCTTATCTTCTGATTTATATTCATACATTAGTGCTGTATATACCTTGTAAATTATAAAAGCGGCTAAATCAGGATTGCATTCTTTTATGTATTTGTTTTGAATAGCAAGTTCAATTTTTTCTTTCAAATAAATTTGAACTGAATTATCAATCATATTCAAATTATTAATTACAGCTTCATTTCTTAAATCTTCCGCATCACTTACCATTTTAACAACAAATTTAGCATCTTTTCTATATTTTAATAATTCATATACAGTTTGATGAATTTTATCAATAAAACTACATTCTATTTTTTCATTTTTCTCAATAATCTGTTTCATATTTTCAATTTCTTCTAAAACAAAATATTGAAACAATTCATCTTTATCCTTAAAATATGAATATATAGTTTTCTTAGTAACCTTAGACTTTTTTGCAATCTCGTCCATACTAACTTTTTTATACCCATAAACAGAAAATAATTCCCTTGCAGTCTCAATTATTTGCTCCTTCTTCATAATCTCGCCCCCCTCCTTTACACTAGTATACTATTTTAGTAACTTAGTATATTATACTCTCATTTATATAATTTGTCAATAACTGAATTCAACATATAAAAAAATGTACTAAAAATACTTTGAACAAGTATTTTTAGTACATTTTTTTACCTCAATTATTCTGCATTGATATCTTTTAATAATTCTAATTGAGAAATTAGTAATGATTCCATTTTTGCTTTATATATATCAAATTGCTTTCTGGTATTCTCTAGCTCTTTTTGTTTAATAACAATCTCTTGTTCTAATTCTAAAACAGATTGTCTTGCTTCTGCTTCTGCTTCTTTTATTAATTGGTCTGCTTGTTGCTTTGCTACATTTTTTACATTTTCAGCTGTACTTTGTGCCATTACTAATGTGTTTTGAAGTGTAGATTCTATTGATTTATATTGAGTTAGATTATTATTAGCAGCATCTAATTTTTCTTTTAATTCTGCATTTTCTTTGTATATTTTTTCATAATCTACTGTTAGTTCATCTAAAAAATCGTCCACTTCTGCAACACTATATCCATTCATCATTTGCTTTGAAAACTTTTTGTTTTCTATGTCTAATGGTGTTAACATATATCCTTGCCTCCTAAAATTTATGTTTTTTAGAACCCATTATTGTTGTTATTATTTTTTAGCCAAGATACAGAAAGTTTGCTTTTTATTTCTTCTCTTGCTAATTCGTTAGATATTTCATAGTTAAATGGTGCAACTACAAATATTGCATTAGAAACTTTTTGGATATGTCCATCTAATGCATGTACACTTCCACTAATAAAGTCTACTACTCTTCTTGCAACATCTTTATTCACATATTCTAAACTAACAATAACAGATTGTTTTTGCTTTAGCATATTGCATATTGTTTCTGATTGTTCAAAAGAAGTCACTTGAAACACAACCATTCTTACTTGTTGAGTTTGTGCCATGTTTACAACTTTACTTCTTTTACCAAAAAACTTTTTATCTGATGTTTCTTCTTCATCATCTTCTGCACCCATTCCATAGGCGTAGTTTTCCTCTGCTACATCGTAATCTTCTTCTTCCTCTTGCTCTACTCCTAAAAAATCTAATACTTTGTTCATTATAGCTCCTGCCATACGAATACCTCCCACAATTTTCCTTTGTTTTGTTATAAATTACATATAGTATCCACCTTTTTAAAAATTTTGTCAATAGTTTTCCACAATTGTAACACATTTTTCACATTAGTGTAATATCTTTGTAATATTTTAGCTATTTGGATTTATTAAAATTTCATCATACAAAGAAATTTTTGGCATATCATTTATTTCTTTTGCTGTGTATCCCATCTCTTTTAACTCTTCTGTCGAGTATCTTTTAACTATTGAATAACTTTCATTTTGTCTTAGTATTTTTATTAATATCTTGTCCAAATATCCTGCTCTGTTTCTTACTACATATGCTTTTCCATCTTCAGTTAATATAGAAGAATTAGGTACTCTCCAGCCCTCATAACTCCACCATTCAATGTCTAAAGAAATTTTCCTGTATTTTATAAGTTCTTCAATTCCTTTTGTTATTTTAAATACTATAGTTCTTGAATCATCTTCTTCTACATTAATATACGATATTGTTGCCGTAATTTCCTTCATGTTTGATAAGATTAAATTTACTTTATCTCCTATTCTAGCATCTTTTGCTTGGTCAGAATCTAGTAAAACTGCTATATATCCTTCAAAATTATCTATTATTTTTACTTTTTCTTCAGTTGCCGCTATTATTTGACCTGTTTTTAAATTAAGTTCTTCCAAAAAATTTTTATTCAGGTATGAAAAATCATCAGTTTTTAGTTTTTCCTCTAATCGATCTACTCTATATGACACAATTCCACTTTCAGTCGCTTCTAAATCGATTGACTTTTCATTTAACTGGCTTTCTAGTTCATCTCTTTGCTTTATCAAATTACTTAGAGAATTATTATCTGTGCTCAATCCAATTATTTTTGCTTTTTTAGCTATGGTTGTAATTACCTCTTTTTTATATTCTTGCATTTTTTGTAGTTCATTATTCTTATATAACTCATCTAATTGACTTTTGGCTTGTGTTACTAGAGCCTTTATATCACTATTAACATCAGTTTGATTATTTTCTAATATTTCCTGAATTTGAGCATCAATATTGGCAATGTCCTTTTGAATACTTTCCTCTTCACCACTATAATATCTAAGTACAGTATCTCCATTTGCTACTCTTTGTCCATCTGTCTTTATTTGTAAAATCCCATTTTCATTATCTTCACCTGGTATTACTGTTTCATTTCGAATAACATATCCTACTGCACTTTCTTCTAATGAAATTTCTCCATTTTCAACTAAAAATACATGCGTAGGTTTTTGCCACAAGGTATATACTGAATTTCCTATATACAATAGTATTATAAAGGCTATTACCAATACGATTATTATTGCTAATATATTATTTGCTTTATCTTTCTTTGTTACCTTTCGGTTCTTTTTCTCCACTATTTTTCCTCCAAAATAATCTTTATATTATTTTGTATGCTATTTAAACCATCTAGCCATATTATTTCTTTATTTTTTCTAAACCAAGTTAGCTGCCTTTTAGCATATCTTCTTGATTCTTGTTTTATTTTTTCTATCATTTCTTCTTTTGTAATATCTTCTTTTATGTATTCGACTACTTCTTTGTAGCCTATTCCCTGCATAGCAGTAGGAAAAGAATTGTATTTTTCATATATACTTTTAACCTCTTCTATTAGTCCATTTTCAATCATTTGGTCTACTCTTTTATTTATTCTGTCATATAATGTTTCTCTTTCTAAATTTATTGCAAATACTTTATAATCATATTTAGGGCCATTTTTTCTAGATAGCTCGTCTTGTTTTGTTTTAGTCATTCCTGTTTGATGAAATATTTCTAGTACCCTTAATATTCGCTTTTTATCATTTGAACTAATACTTTTCATTGCATCTTCATCTATTTTTTTTGCTTCTTCATATAGCTTTTCTAATCCTTCATTTTCTACTCTTTTTTCTAGTTGTTGTCTGTATTTTTCATCAAATTCTATTTCAAGAAATTCTATTCCATAAATAAGTGAATTTACATATAAGCCTGTCCCACCAACTAATATTGGTACTTTTCCATTTTTCAGTATTTTCTCTATTTGATTTTCAGCCATTTTTTTATAATCAGAAACACTAAATCTTTCATTTGGAGAAATTATATCTATCATATAATGCTTTACTTCTTTTTGTTCTTGCTCTGTTGGTTTTGCTGTTCCTATGTTCATTTCTTTGTATATTTGCATTGAATCACAGGAAATTATTTCTCCATTTATTTTTTTGGCTAATTCTATTGCTAATTTAGTTTTCCCAGATGCAGTTGGTCCTGCTATAACAATTACTTGTTGCTTTTTCATATTATCTCCTACTGAATTTCTTTTCTATATCTATTTTACTCATTCGTATTGCGGTTGGTCTTCCATGAGGACACGTGAATGGATTTGGTAGTTTTAGCAAATCATCCATTAATGCTTCTACCTCTTGATAACTCAATGCCATATTTGCTTTTACAGCGGCTTTGCATGCTACTGTTGCGATAAATTTTTCTTCTACTTCTTGTCTTGCTGTTACTGCTACTGTGTCTATTTCGTCTAATATATTCATAAATAGTTCTTTAGTGTCTAAGTCTATACATATATTAGGTACTCCTGTTAGTTTTATTGTGTTGTCACCAAATTCCTCCATTGTAAAACCTGCTTTTTCGAACATTGCATAATTTGCTCTTGCTACGTCCATTTCTTTATGTGTTAATGTGATTATATCTGGTAATAACATTAGTTGTGAGTCCTTTGCCTCATTGTCGTAAAAATTCTTTTTTATTTTTTCATACATTATTCTTTCATGCGCAGCATGTTGGTCTAATATATACATTTCATTGTCTATTTCTAGAATTATATAAGTTGAAAATGCAATCCCTATAAATTTGTATTTTACTGGTTCTATATAAGTTTCTTCATTTTCAAACATAGATATATTTGCTTGCTCTGTTTCTACTTTTGGTATTTCCTCTACTATTGGTGCTTGTTCTACATCATTTTGTTCTGAATATTGTGCTTTTTCTTCTTCTACTTTGTCTATAATTTTTTTACCAAAAGTTTTTTCATACATTTCTTCAAATTTTAGGTTTATTTCTTCATTGCTTGGTACTTCTGCCATTTTTTCTGTTTCTACTACTTCTTGTTTTTTTTCGTTTCCACTTGGTACTTGTTTTATCTCCTCTGCTTGCTCTAGCATCTTCTCTGCTGTACCTGTTTGTTTTTGTTTATATAATTCCTCTACTAAGTTTATTCTTTCACTTACTTCTTCTCTCTCGAAGTTTAATTTCTGTGGTTTTCTTTTAAATAAACTAGAGAATTTATTTCTGTTATTGTCTATATTTTCTGTTGACACTACTATACCTTTTTCAACGTTTACTATTGGCATCTTTTCTTCTGTTTCTTCTTTAGAATGTACTACTAAATCTGTGTTTAGTAAGTTTTCTTTTACTGCATGATATATTGCTTTAAATACCTTATTTTCTTCTTTAAATCTCACTTCCAATTTGGCAGGGTGTACATTTACATCTACTTCATTTGGATTTATATCTATGTTTATTATACAGAAAGCATGTTTTCCTACTGTAAGTAGTCCTTTATACCCTTGTTCTATTGCTGCTGATAATGTTTTATCTTTTACATATCTTTTGTTTACAAAAAACATTTGGTTAGTTCTATTGTTTCTTGCTATGTCTGGTTTTCCTATTACACCAGATATTTTTATGTTTTCATATTCGTAATTTATATCTACTATTCCGTTTGCTATTTCTTTTCCATATATGCTATATATACAATTTTTTAAGTTTCCATCTCCATTTGTTTGTACTACTGTTTTGTCATTGCTTGTTAGTTTAAATGCAATATTAGGATTTATTAAAGCTAATCTTGTTATTGCATCTTCTATGTATCCTGATTCTGTATAGTCTTTTTTTAGGAATTTATATCTTACTGGTGTATTGAAGAATAAGTTTTTTACCGTTATTGTTGTTCCTATTCCCGCTCCTACTTCTTCCTTTTCTAGTACATTTCCCGCTTCTACTATTATTTTATATCCATACTCTGTTTCTTCTGTTCTTGATACCATCTCTACATTGGCTATTGATGCAATACTTGCCAATGCTTCACCTCTGAACCCCATTGATTTTACTGTTGCTAAGTCTTCTGCTGTTCTTATTTTGCTAGTTGCGTGTCTTTCAAAGGCTATTTCCATGTCATCTGGCGCAATTCCTTTTCCATTGTCTGTTATTCTTATACTAGATATACCACCGTTCTTTATATCTACACATATATTTGTAGCTCCAGCATCTATTGAGTTTTCGACCATTTCTTTTACAACTGATGCTGGTCTTTCTATAACTTCACCTGCTGCTATTTGGTTTATTGTTAAGTCGTCCAATAATACAATTTTTCCCATATTTTGTTTTTCCTCCATAATTCTTTCGTTTTGTTTGTTATTATATCATTATTTTTTTGTTTTGGGTACTTTTTTGGTAAAATATATTTTTTATTTTTGGATTGATAGGATAATTTTTAACAAACCTTATTTTATTCTTTTCTTTTTCCTCTTTATATGGTATATTATATAAAAA
>CAYXUA010000065.1:0-8444 GCA_964468015.1 uncultured Clostridium sp.
TGCATTCACTCCTGCACTATTTGTACATGTGTAGTTCGTTACTTCTCCTCCATAAAAAACTTCTGGATTTTCAGTTACATCATTACTGTTAAATACTGTTTGTTCAATTTTACTATACTCTCCTGGTAATCTGTAAAATTTTTCTCCATCTAATGTTACTCCTTCTGGGTAATATATTGTATGGGTTTTAGTGTTTATTATATATACATCATTTTCTGTCCAAGTTAAGTTTCTTGTCAGTAAAATATTTTCCAATTTATTTATATCTATTACATAATATCCTTCTGGATCATCATTTGGATTTTGTACTACTTGAAATTCATAACTTCCTGTAAATTTTTCTTTTAGAGGTATTGTGCCATATTTGTTATAATATGTTGATATATTATCCCTTAGACTTTTTAGGTCTGCATACATATTATTTAGGTTTTTAATTTTTAAATTGTCTATTCCTAAATCTAGTGTTACTCCTAGTATTATTATCATTATTACTATGGTTATAACTAGTGTTATTAATGTTATTCCAGATGTTTTTTTCATTAGTTTTCCTCCACTCTTTTTTATCTCTTCCTCTTTATAGTGTACTATTAATCAGATTTTTTTTCAAGAGTTTTGGTTAATTATCCTTTCTACTCTTTCTTTTAGGGCATATTTTTTATTTTCTTTTATTACTAACACCCATAGATATACAAGCATTAGTAGTATTGCTATGTTTTTAAAATAGTATATAGCTATACTTCCTGCAAATGTTAGTAATATTGCACCAATATTGGCTATTTTGTTACTTAGACTCTCTGCTAGGCTTTTGCCTTTAAATATGTATAGAATTCCTTTTACTATTCTTCCCCCATCTAGTGGGTATATAGGAAGTAAGTTAAAGGCTATTATTAGTATGTTTGCGTATATTATTATTTCTTGGTTTAACTGTTCTATTGGTAAATCTATAAACATTACTGCCAGCATTATTATCAAGTTGGTTATTGGACCTGCTGAAGCTATTATTACTTTTTTCCATTCGAAACTATTGTTTTTGCTTCCAAATTCTTCGAATATTACAGCTAATCCGAATGGATTTATTTCTAGTCTTTTTGGCTTTAATCTAAGTAATAGTCCCGCTAGTAAGTGCCCTAATTCGTGCAAAAATGCTAGTAGCATTAATATGGCATATACTTCTAATTGTTTTGTCAAATAGAATACTAAAAGGAATATGAATATTTGTAAATTGACCTTTATTTGCATTTTTTAACCTCTTTTCTTAAAACTCTAATATCTCATCTGGGTCTACTAAATTATCATTTCTTCTTATTTCAAAATGCAAATGTGGTCCTGTTACATTTCCGGTTTCCCCCACTTCTGCAATTTCTTGTCCTTGTGTTATGTGGTCTCCTTGACTTACATATATCTTATTACAATGTGCATACAATGTTGTTACTTCTCCATTTACTATTTTTAAGTGGCTCCCGATAATCTCCACTTGATGACACTAAGGTTACTTCCCCCTCCATTGCAGCCACTATTTTTGCTCCTACTTCTCTTGCTATATCTATTCCCGTATGATATTTTGGCACTGTTTCTGTGGTTGGATTTCTATTTCCAAATCTTGAGGTTATAGTACCTGTTAGAGGTTTTATTATTGAATAATTTTGTTTTATATAATCTGCATCTATTTGTGTTTGGCTTATGCTACTGGCTTCTTCTGTATATAAAGGTTCATCTATTATCCCTAATATATCTTCCTGTTGTTCTCCATCCTGCCCTTGTTCTTCTGCTGGTATTTCATTTTGTGCCTCGGAATTATTTTCTGCTCTTTGGTCTTGTATCTGCTCATTTTGTCCTTCTTGAGCCTTGTTTTCTTCTGGTATTACTACATCTTTATTTCTTACTTCATTTATGTAATTTAATACATCCTCCCCCATATTCTGTATATTCATATCATATTCTAGTATCTGTTTTATTTTTTCTGTTAATTGTGGAGTAAATATGTAATCTCCATTTTTTATGACGTAAAAACTTGCATATATCATGGCACATATGCATATTTGTATTAGCATTTTTCTTAGAGGATTTGATTTCTTTTTTTCTCCTATTGGAACTCTTGCATATGGTATGCTTGTACTTGTACTATCATTTTTTCTTCTGGCATATATCTCCTCTGCTCTTCTTATGCGCTCTTCGACGCTCAATGTTTTCTCCATTCTCGCTTCCTCCTCTTATGTTTTATTCTAATATATGCACTGTTAATTTTATTATTACTCATTTCTTAATAAGATTTTGTGATTTCAAGTTAATCTGTCAAAAAGGGAACGGAGTAAAAATTGCAATATTCAATTGCCTTTTTTACCCCGTTCCTTTTTTGATAACACTTAACACTTTTTCTTCCTGCCTTTACGCTACATTATTATGAACTCCACCAGTGCAATAAAAGCTAAAGCAAAGCTGACATATTTTAGTCTATTATATTTCTTTTCAAAATGTGCTTCTTTAGGTTTTCTCTTTTGCTCAATTTGGCTCAAATAATTCGCAATTACCATTTCAGCTTCTTTTATAATATATCCGTCGTCTTGCTTTACTTGGTTATTGTTAACTTCATTTTTCTTAGAATATTCAATATTTTTTACTTTCTTATTTGCTTTTAAAATTATAATAGCTTCTTCTATTATATTTGAAGGTAGATTTTTTAGTACTACCATATTTTTCATTTGACCGTTATCCATGTTTACCTCCCTTGGAAATATCTTCTACTTAGATTTTTTCCAAGATTGGTAATTTTATTCATCACATTCATAGTTTATACTGTTATATATTCCTGTTGACACAACATCTGCCATCTCTACAACTCTGCTTAGTGGTACATTTTGTAATATAACTAGATTTTGATTTGCATTTCTGCAATTTCTTCCTACTATTCCTCTGATACTCATGTCTCCTACTATTACGCTCCTCCTATTTAATGAGCTTCCCAAAGTTAGTCCTCCGTCTGACACTACTATATTTCCTATTTTCTCTGAATTTGATAGTGCAGCATCTATAGCTACTATAAATGGATTTGTATATGTATTTCTGATGTTTTGCATAATTTCTGTTATATTACATAGACTCACATTATTGTCTAGAGTACCCATCACATTTAACCTATTTGCCCCTCTTAATAACGTAGCTAGTCTAGTTCCTACTAATGGGCCAAAGGCGTCTCCTATTAATCTGTCCGTTCCTATGCATAAAAATATTACATTTGAATATGTTCTGCCTGCTGTTATAGAACATATTCTATTCCCGAAATCCCTTACAAAATTAGTATACAATACTTCTCTCTCCTCCATAATCTTCCTCCAGTTGTTACATTTATATGCTCATATACTAATTTTAATTACTTTAACTTCTTTTGCTTGGAGCTATATATATATTTATATCTTTACTATTGCCATATTTTTTTATTATATCTTCTGAAAATCCAGCTACTTCGTTTGATAGAATTATGTTTTTGTAATCATTCTTTATTAACTCCTCTATTTTTTCATCTACCTCTTCATTCTTCTCTAACTCTACCACTTTCATTCCAATCCCTTTAGCAAAATTAAAACTATTTTTATCTTTGGTTGATTTTATTAATGAAATTTTCATATTTATCACCAATATTATTTTGGTATAATAAAATAAATTTATACTGTTTTTATTAGTTTTGTTTTATTGATACTTACTAGATTTCCTAGATAATATAAAAAAGCATTTACATCATTCTAAATAAGTAAATGCTTTCTTTAACTTTTATAATTTCATGCTTGTTTCCAAGCTTAGCTTAATCATATCCTTTAACGCTTTTTCTCTTTCTTCGGCTGAGATTTGATTTTGTTTTGTTGGTATATCCACTACTGTTAATAAACAAGCTGCTTTTTTATTTAGTAGTTTTGCTAGGTAGAATAGTACAAAAGATTCCATTTCTGCTGCTATTATATTTAGTTCTTTTGGTAATCTATCTAGTAATTGTTGTAGTTTTGGTATATATAAGTCAAAGCAGTCGCTACATAGGATATTCCCTTTTACATATTTTATATTCTGCTCCTTTGCTGTTTCTTCTATTAAGTTATTTAACTCTTCTGATGCTGATGCTAAATGACATTCCTCACTGTTAAAAGTGTATGCAAAGTTTCCTTCTGAATAACTTGCTTCAGCTAGTATTGTGTCAAATAGTTCTAGTCCTTCTGAATAGCCTCCACATGAACCTATTCTTATTATATTTTCCACTTCATATACTTTGTATAATTCATAAGCATATATTCCCATGCTTGGCATTCCCATACCCGATGCCATTACGGTTATTTCTTTTCCTTTATATGTTCCTGTATATGCAAATATATTTCTAACTTTGTTTACTAACTTTGCATTTTCCAAGAAATTATCTGCTATATACTTTGCCCTTAAAGGGTCTCCTGGCATTAATACAGTTTTTGCTATTTCGCCTTTTTTAGCTTCAATATGTGGTGTCATATTCATTCCTCCTCTGTTAAATAGAATGCTAAAGTGACGAAAGATTGCCAATGGGGACGGGGGATTTTGGCAATTTCATTTTTAATATTATTTTTCTTAGAATAGAATAACACAAAATTGCCAAAATCCCCCGTCCCCATTGGCAATCTTTCGTCACTTAAACAAGACTATTACCTTCTATTTATTTACTATTTTTTAATCATTTTTAGTGCTTTTTCGCGTGGTAACATTATTTGATGACCACAGCCTAAACATTTTAATTTGAAGTCTACTCCCACTCTCGTTATTTCCCATTCTCTGCTTCCACATGGATGTTGTTTTTTAGATTTTACTATTTTTCCAACATTATATTCCATTTCTTTTTCTCCTATAATGTTTCTATACATTTTTTTAGTCTAGCTATAACTTCATCTTTTCCTAATACATGCATTATTTCGTACATATCTGGGGTGTTGTGTCTTTTTGTTAATGCTACTCTTATTACTGTACTTACATCTCCTACATGAGCTTTATATTTTTCTGGTTCTGCTTTGAACATTTTCACTTCTCTTGCATATCCCATCTCTTCGCTTAGGTCCTTCATTTTGTCAAACCACATTTGCTTGTCATCGTTTATGTCAAAATATTTTTCTATGTATTTTGTTAGAATTTCTTTTATTTCTTCTTTTTCATTTATTTTTTGGAAACTATATTCTTCATTTCCATCTTCAAATAATTCATTATACATATATGATATATTTTCTTTTACATCTGACCATTTTGCTATGTCTTTTCTTGGTTTCTCATTTCCTCTTTCAATTCCTAGTACTCTTAATGTATATTCTTTGTCTTTTTCTAATAATTCAGCAAATTCTTTGTCAAATATTGTTGCCCATTTCATTGTTTCATCATATACTTTTTCAGTTGAGTATTTTGATATCACTATTTTTGATACATCTAGTAATTTCACCATGTCAAATAATGCTCCACTTACACTCATTTTGTTTAGACTGAATTCAAATTCTTCCATCTTTTTATCTTTGTTTGCTCTTCTCCAATTTTCGAAACTTGAATTTGCTATGTTTAGTAAGTATTCTTTTACCGCATCTGATGGAATTCCTTGTTCTAAGTAGTATGATACAGCTGCTTCTGGGTCTTTTCTCTTACTTAGCTTTCTTTTATTTCCATTGTCATTTTTCATTATTGGTGCTATATGAGCATATTTAGGTGGTTTGAAACCTAATTCTGTGAATAATTGCAAATGAAGTGGTACTGATGGTAACCATTCATCACTACGTATTACATGTGTTGTTCTCATCAAATGGTCATCTACGGCATGTGCGAAATGATATGTAGGCAATCCATCTGCTTTTATTATTACTATATCTTGGTCATTTTCCGGGAAATCTACATTTCCTTTTATTACATCATGATGCTTTATTTTTTTATCTGGATTTCCTGGTGATTTAAAACGGATAATATAATGCTCACCATTTTCTATTTTTTCTTTCATTTGGTCAAGTGGCATTCTTCTACACTTTGTCCATTTTCCATAATATCCTGTTCTTTCCATTGCAGCTTCTTGATTTTTTCTTATTTCCTCTAGTGTTTCAGGCTTACAGAAACATGGATATGCTTTACCTTGTTCTAGCAAATATTTTGCATATGCTTGATATATTTCTTTTCTTTCACTTTGTTTGTATGGTCCATATTCACCTACTTCCACTGTTTGGCTTACCATTCCTTCATCTGGACTCATGTCAAAGTCTTTTAGAGAGTCTATTATTCCCTCTATTCCATTTTCAATTTCTCTTTTTTGGTCTGTATCTTCTATTCTTAAGAAGAACACTCCATCTGTTTGTTTAGTTGCTGTTCTTGCAACCAATGCCTGGTATAAACCTCCTATGTGAACAAACCCTGTTGGGCTAGGAGCAAATCTTGAAACTATTGCTCCTTCTTTTAAATTTCTTACAGGATATTTTGACTCATAATATGATATATCTTTCACATTTGGAAATATTAAATTTGCTAATTCTTTATTATCCATTTCTATTTCTCCCTTTAAATTAAATTTCCATTATAATTGGTAAAATCATTGGATTTCTCTTTGTTTTTTGGTATACATAGTCTCTTAATCCATCTCTTAAATTAGATTTTATTGTTGACCAGTCTTTTATTTGCTTTTCTTCGCATTTTCTTATTTCTTCTCTAACTATTTTCTTTATTTCATCCATCAAATTTTCAGATTCTCTAACATATACGAAACCTCTTGATATAACATCTGGTCCTGAAACTACTCCTCCTGTGCTTGAATCCATTGTTAATACTATTATTATTAATCCATCTTGAGATAAATGTTGTCTATCTCTTAATACTATATTTCCAACATCTCCTACACCTAGTCCATCCACTAGAACTCTTCCAAATGGTACTGTTCCCGTTAGTTTTGCTGTTTTGTCGTTTAATTCTAATATTCTTCCATTTGTTAATGCAAAAATACTTTCTTTTTCAATTCCCATTTGAATTGCTGTATCTGCATGTGCTTGTAATTGTCTGTATTCTCCATGTACTGGTATGAAATACTTTGGTTTTGTAAGTGCTATAAGCATTTTTTGCTCTTCTTGGCAAGCATGTCCTGAAACATGTATATCTTCTAAGGCACTGTATACAACCTCTGCACCTATTTGCATTAAATCATCTATTACTTTTGATACAAATTTTTCATTACCTGGTATTGGTGTTGCAGATATTATTATTAAGTCATTTGGAGTTATTACAACTTTTTTATGCTCGCCTGCTGCCATTCTTGTTAATGCTGACATTGTTTCTCCCTGACTTCCTGTTGTAATAATTACTAATTGCTCATCTGTGTAATTTTTTATCATATCTATATCAATAAATAAATTTTCTGGTGCTTTAATATATCCAAGCTCTTTAGCTGTATCTATCATATTTATCATGCTTCTTCCACAAACTGCAATTTTTCTGTTATTTTCTACAGCTGCATTCACAATTTGTTGAACTCTATGCACATTTGATGCAAAAGTTGCTACTACTATTCTTTTTTTACAATTTAAGAATAACTTATCAAAAACTGCTCCTACTGAACTTTCAGACATTGTATATCCTTTTCTTTCAGAATTTGTACTATCTGACATTAAAGCAAGTACACCTTTGTTTCCTAACTCTGCAAGTCTTCCTAAATCCATATGTTGTCCATCTATTGGTGTATGGTCTATTTTAAAGTCTCCTGAATGTATAACAGTTCCTACTGGTGTTGTTATTGCAAGCATAACTGCATCTGGTATACTATGACAACTTCTTATAAATTCAACTTTTATTTTTCCTAAATTTATTGTTTGCCCTTGTATAACTGTTTTAATTTTTGTTTTTCTAAGTAATTTGTGTTCTTCTAATTTGTTTTTAATTAGACCTACTGTTAGTGGTGTTGCATATATTGGCACATCTATTTGTTTTAATAAATATGGTATTGCACCAATATGGTCTTCATGACCATGTGTTACAACTAATCCTCTTATTTTGTCCTTGTTTTTTTCCAAGTAAGATATATCTGGTATAACTAAGTCTATACCTAACATTTCATCTTCCGGGAATGCTAATCCGCAGTCTACTATTATTATATCATCCTCATATTCAAAAACAGTAATGTTTTTTCCTATTTCTAATAATCCACCTAGTGGGATTATTTTTAATCCACTCTTCTTAAATTGGATAACTTCTTCCTTCTTTTCCTTTCTTTCTTTACTTACATACTCTCTTTTTGCTCTTCTTGCCGAATTTGTTCTTTCTCCTTTTTCTCTTGGTTTTCTTTCTGTTCTTTTTGCTTTTGGCTTACTTGCCAATTCCTGATTTGTTTTTTCTTCTCTTTCCATATTCTCTCCTTTTCTTTCTAATTCAATTATGCACAATCGAGTAGAGTAGAAAATTTTATTAAATAAAATTTTCATCCCCTCTCACAC
>CAYXUA010000066.1:0-8316 GCA_964468015.1 uncultured Clostridium sp.
CTGCTTTTAATTTTATTTAATTATATTTTAGTTTTAATATTTTTGCAATATTTTTTGTTCTATTTTCCATAATTTTAAGCACGGCTTATACCGTGCTTCTATATTTTTTATAAACCAAAGCTTACACCTATTGCGTTATTTATTTTATCCATTACTTTTTCATCATCTATATGTCCTATTTTTTCTTTTAGTCTACTTTTGTCTATTGTTCTTATTTGTTCTGCTAGAACTACTGAGTCGGATTTAAGCCCAAATTCTTCTGAGTCTATTTCTATATGTGTGGGTAATTTATTTTTGTTTATTTGAGAGGTAATTGCCGCGGCAATTACTGTTGGACTATATTTATTTCCCATGTCATTTTGTATTATTAAAACTGGTCGTATTCCACCTTGCTCTGAACCAACTACTGGGCTTAAATCTGCATAAAACATATCTCCTCTTTTTATTACCATCTATATTCACTCCCGATATTTGTATATTTGATTTTATTGTTTAGATATATTTTAAATATTAGATACAAATTTAGCCTGCTGAATTTGTTTTATTTTATTTCTTGCAAAGCATTAATCTTTATCTCATTATATAATATGTAAACTCGTACTTTTTGTGATATATCTTTTATTTCCATTTTTACTGGTTTCCCTGTGTCTTTGTCTATATATAAAGTTTTGTATTTCGTATATTTATTTTCATCATTTTTTATTTTGAGTCCCAAAATTATTTGCCCATCTTTTTCAGTTTGTGTTTTTTCACTTTCTTCTTTATATTCTTTTACAAATGTGCTTAACAACAAAGCATTTTCTGATATATATTGATAGTTTTCATATATTTTGCTTAAGTTTAATTTTGTGTTTTTTATTTCTAGTCTATTTTCTTCAAATATTATTTCTGTCCCTTCTATTTTGGCTGGCTCTTGTATTGTTTGCTTGTACTTTTCATTTTCTATATTTTGTTGGTTCATCTTGTACGTATTTTGATTTTTGTTACTTGTTATAGTTATTTCTACATTTGCATCGAAAGATTTCATATTTAAAATATTATTAACAATTGAATCTGTATTTTTACTAATTATATTATTTCCCGAATTTTCATTTTTTATAACCAGAAATATTGTGGTTATAATTAAAATTGTAATAAGCATTATAATTATTAATTTTTTGTTAAAATTTTTCATAGTTTCCTCCTCATTTCCATTCTAGGTTCAGGATTAATGAATAATTTAAAATAAAATAAGTGCCACAGCGACAGCCCTTTGAGGCGTGGGAATACCCGTGAGCTTGGAGCCAACACTCATTTTATTTTAAATTATTCATTAATCCTGAACAGGTAACATTGTGCAAAACCAAAAATTAGGTAGAACTTTTTTGTTCTACCTAATTTTATTCTATATATTATTAAAGTATTCTGTAAGACAAGTTGTCATTTCTTTTTGTGTTTTTATGGTATTTATTTTTTCTCGAATTTTTGTTGACTCTTTTAAGCCTTTTACATACCATGCTATGTGCTTTCTCATTTCTCTTACTGCTACATATTCTCCTTTTTCTAGTATTTCCATTTCTAAGTGCTTCAATATTGTCTCTAGTTTCTCTTCTGGCTGTATTTCTGGTAATTGCTCTCCATATTCTAAATAATGAATTATTTGTTTAAAAATCCAAGGATTTCCTAAGGAAGCTCTTCCGTATCATAATTCCATCTACTCCAGTATATTCAAACATTTTCCTTGCATCCTCTGGTGATTTTATATCTCCATTTCCTATTACAGGAATACTTACTGCTTCTTTTACTTTTCTTATTATATCCCAATCCGCAACTCCTGAATAGAACTCTTCTCTTGTTCTACCATGAATTGTTATCATCGAAGCTCCTGCTTTTTCTATGCGTTTTGCGGCCTCTACTGCAACTATATGTTCTGAATCCCAACCTTTTCTTATTTTTACTGTTACTGGATGATTGCTTTTTTCTACTACACTTTCTACAATTCTTTCCACTAAATCTAAATTTAATAAAAGCCTGCTTCCGTCTCCATTTTTTACTACTTTTGGTGCTGGACATCCCATGTTTATGTCTATGATATCGGCTATGTCATTTACATACTCTGTTCCTTTAGTCATTGCTTGTACATCGCTGCCAAATATTTGAACCGCTATTGGCCTTTTTTCATTTTCTGTATTTAGTAGTTTTTTTGTTTTTTCATCATTATAATATAGAGCTTTGCTGCTGGCCATTTCTGTACATACAAGTCCTACTCCATTTTCTTTGCATAATATTCTAAATGGCAGGTCTGTTATACCTGCCATTGGAGCTAATAATATATTGTTTTCTAATTCTACATTTCCTACTTTTAGTTTTTGTAAATACATATTTTTCTCCCATTATTCTATAAATATTGCTTTTTGCCTTCTTGAACTTATATTTAATAATAGCCCTATTAATATAAAGTTTGTTATCATTGAGCTGCCTCCATAACTTACAAATGGCAGTGGAACACCTGTTATTGGAAGCAATCCTATAGTCATTCCTATATTTTCAGTCATGTGGAATAAGAATATTCCGTGCTATTCCTACTGCAATATAGGAACCGGAGCTCATCCTTGGCCGTCTTTGCTACATATATGGACTTTACTATCAGCATAACATATATTACCACTATAGTTCCTGTTACTAGAAAGCCCATCTCTTCTCCTATTACAGAAAAAATAAAGTCAGTTGTTTTCGGGTATAGAAAACCTAATTGAGTTTGATTTCCCTTTAACACTCCCATTCCAACTAATTCACCTGCTCCTATTGCAAGTTTTGATTGTATAATATTATACCCTGAGCCTCTTGGGTCTAGTTCCGGGTTCAAATATACATCTATTCTCTTTTTGGCATGGTCTGGTAGAACATATAAATATGCTAATGGTACAACAATTACTACTAGTGCTATTGCTGAAATAATGTATCTCTTTCCTATTCCTGCTGCAAATAACATAAATGCAGTTGCGACTATAAATGCACATGCTGTTCCATAATCCGGCTGTTTTATTATTAATGCTACTGGTACAATTACTATTAATAATACTAATAATAACTTCCAAGGTTTGTTTATTTCTTCTTTTCTTCTTTCTTGTATTTTAGTTATGGCTACTGCTAAGAAGATTATTACAAATATTTTAGCAAACTCTGCCGGCTGGAATTGAAACACTTCTAAATCAAACCAGCTTGTGGCACCATTTATTGGTTCTGTGAATAGTACCCCTATTAAGAGTGCTACAAAAATTGTATATATAATTGGAGAAGCCCTTGCTATTAACTCATAATCAATGGATACAACTATTACTAAAATTGGTATACTAATTAAAAACCATATTATTTGTTTTCTAAACTCTTCATATCCGTGAATTTTGAGATGCAGACATTAAAGCCACTAATCCTACTAGAACTAGTGCAATACTACATATTAAAATTCCCCAGTCCATGTTTTTTAATAATCTTTTTTTCATTAAGATACCTCAAACTAATTGTTAACTGTATTGTCTACCACTGTAGCCTCTTCTTTTTTCTCTTCCTCATTTTTAACTTCCTCAGTTTGTTCTTGCTTCTCTTCATTATTTTCAGATGTTTGTTCATCTTTGGTTGGTTCTTCTTTTGGTTTCTCTAATATATTTTCTGTTTCTTCCTTTTCTTCTACAACTTCTTCACTTTTCTCTTCTTGCTTTTCTTCTTCATTTTCATTCTCTACTTTGCTCGTATCTTTTCCCATTTCATGTTTTATATTCATGATTGGAATATTAGCATATAGCGCAGGTGCTCCTGTTGTTCCATCATCATTTGCTTTGTTTGTAAGTCTTACATCTATGGCACCTTCGTCTACTTCTATATACTTCTTTATTACATCAATAATTTCTTGTTTCATAAGCTCTAAGAAATCAGCTGATACATTGGCTCTATCTTGCATTAGAACCAAATGTAATCTTTCCTTTGCTGTATCCTTTGAAGTTGCTACATTTCCTTCTTGTTTTTCTTTTTTCGTTAGTCCTCTAAAAAAATTAGTTATTTTTTCAAACATCCTATATACCCTCCATATTATTTACATTTTCTTTTTATTTTTTTGAGAATATGCTTTTTATTTTATCCATAAAGCCTTTTTCTCTACCTGGAATAGTTACTTCAACATTTTCACCTAATATTCTTCTTGCTATCTCAGTATATGATTTTCCTGATGGTGCTTTTTTATTTGAAACAACTGGTTCTCCTTTATTTGTTTGTGTAATTATAAATTCATCATCTGGAACTACACCTATTAAGTCTATTGATAATAAATCAACTATATCATCAACATCCATCATTTCGCCTTTTTTAACCATTGCTGGTCTTAATCTATTTACTACTAATTCTGGATTTTTAATTTCTGATGCTTCTAGTAATCCTATTATTCTATCAGCATCTCTTATGGCAGAAATTTCAGCAGTAGTAACAACAATAGCTCTTGTAGCACCTGCTATTGCATTTTTGAAGCCTTGCTCTATTCCTGCTGGGCAATCTATTAGGATGTAATCAAATTCTTCTTTTAGTTTTCCAGTTAATTCCTTCATTTGTTCTTCATTTACAGCACTTTTGTCCCTTGTTTGAGCAGCTGGAAGCAAGAAAAGTTCATCAAAACGCTTGTCCTTTATTAATGCTTGTCTTAATTTACACTTTTCTTCTACAACATCAACTATATCATAAACAATTCTATTCTCTAATCCCATAACGACATCAAGGTTTCTAAGACCTATATCTGTATCTATAAGAACTACCTTTTTACCTTGTAATGCTAATGCAGCACCTAAATTGGCTGTTGTAGTTGTTTTTCCTACTCCTCCCTTTCCCGATGTAATAACTATAACTTCTCCCATAATTTTCCTCCTCAATCTATTTTGCTTAAACAGATTTTTTTAATTATGTTTTTCTATCTATATATCTTATTATGTTTTTAAGCAAAAGTCAATGAAACATGTTAAAATATTACAAAAATATTACAATTTTTTTGCCACATTTCTCCAAACTACTATTTCCGTAAAGAATTTCCTCAGGTAGAGTAGTCTGAAATGAAAAAAGCAGTTCAATTAAGAACTACTTTCTATTCCATAAATACTCAACCTTACTTATAAAACTAATAATCTGACTATTATACTTCTTAGCAATTCCTTTTCCTATAGCCTTACCTCCAACAGTCAAAGAAGCAACAATAGCACTTATAATAAACTGCAAATCAAATGTTAACCCTAACTTTTCAGTTATCTTCAAAGTAACAATAGCACTTATAGCACCACTTAGTACCCCACAGATATCTCCAATAACATCAGCACAAATATTTGCTACTTTACTAGAATTTCTAATTAATTTAATTGCAGTCCTAGCACCAGTAATTTTTTTACTAGCCTTTGCATGAAATCCTTCCTCTTTTGCTACAGTCACTGCTACACCAACAATATCAAATATAATACCCATAAAAATTACTAACAATAAAATAATAATTGCAGGCACAATCTCTAAATCATTAATAGCAGTTGTAGATATGTAGGAAAATAAAATTGATAAAATAAATGTTGTTATAAATATGGTAATAAACCATGACAGGTCTGATTTTTCTTTCTTTTCCTTTTTCAACTCTTAAAACTCCTTATCATAATTGCTAAAATTGCCAAAATCCTCCGTCCCTTTTGGCAATTTCTAAACAAAAAGCGAGCTACGCTCGCCATTATTTTCAAATTGTAGTGGTAAAAGCCTAAGTAAACTTTACGGTTTAGGTCTAGTCGAATTTCTCTATTTTCTACTAAACATTACTGTTTAGCCGTTTCCATTTAAAGAAAATATCCTTGAGCTTATCAAGAAAACCAGATCGCCACTTAAATCCGTACCTTAATCCCTAGGCTCTCTCACCTTTACAGGTAAACATTCTAGAAGTTTTCCTTAATACACTATTTCCTATTACTAGTCTCTTTTGCAATTAATAATTTCATAACATTCGATTTCAATTATCTAGCTACCACAATTAAAATCTTTAATATCGTTAATCCCAAATCATCACTCAAGACAGGCTACACTATATATTGTGTCTTGGCACTTTATATAGGTTATACTCAAAGAACCTTGTTCTTTAAGCCTCCACGAAGCAAGGAGAATCATATGTATGCCGTTACATATTTTCCTGACTTCTTACTCCCTACTCACACACAAACCTGGCATTTCGCGCACAAGCAAGGAACTTCATCGATATGCCCTTTAGTGGATTTTTAGCCCCACCCTCATAATAGATAGCATAACTAGAATAATGCACCACTTTTTTGATTATACCATATTTTATTCTTTTTACCAAATTTTATGATTGGTCCTTTTGAACTTTTTTAATTTGCACATTTCTTTTAATGTTCTTTAATTTCTTATTTACTCTTTAATTCTCACTTTTTCTTCGTTTTTCTAGATTATTCATTTGATTGATTTAACATCCATATCTTTTTACTATATCCCTTTATTGAATCATCCATAAGTGTTGATATTAAATATATTTTGTTACTATCTGCTTCCTCTTTTATTTTTATTGATTTTCCTAAAAGAGTATTAAAATCTTGTATTAAAGCACCAAATATTACCGCTTGAGTAACTTTTTCGTTATTTGCTTCTCCTATTTTAGCATTTGCAGAAAAATCTTTTAATGTTCCTAGTGGTTGTCCACCTATCATTAATATACTTTCTGCAATTTCATCAATCTCCTTATTGGCACAATCATAGTATTCTTCTAATTTCTCATGCATTAAGAAAAACTCTTTCCCCTTTACATTCCAATGGTAGTTTTGTAATTTACAAGCAAATACTTTTAAATCTGATAAATACTCATTTAAACATTTGATTAAATTATCCATATTCAATCTTCCTTTCTTTTTTGATTTCATATAGATTATTTACCAAATATTGCTTTTTTATTCTAGTATTTTCATTTTTTTAATTCTTTCTAACCTAAGTTTTTCCTTTAATTCCAAACCTTCTTCTATGTCATATTTTTGCTTTATATAATTTCCATCTATTTCTTCCAAAATCGGCTTTTTTAGTTCTGCAAATCTTTCTTCTTCATAATTTTTCTTATCAGCATTTACTACTATTTGTAAACCTTCTAATCCTAATATAGATTTATTTACTCTATCTAAGAAATCAACTTGCTTTGCAGCAGACATTTGCCAGAAAAATCCTCCAAGCATATGCTCTTTTGCTGATGTTTTTCCACATTTTCTCCAAGAATTGGGTACACCCAATCTGTTACTAAACTTTGCAACTACTTCTACTCCTTTTTGGTCATGTCCATAATGATGTGGATACATTTCTTTAGGTGTAACTCCTTTTCCTAAATCATGTACTAATGCTGCAAATCTTATTTCTAGATTAGCACTCACTTTACTTGCTCTATCCACTACCTCCATGGTGTGATTGTAACTGTCCCCTTCAGGATGATATTTTACTGGCTGCTCTGCTCCTATTAAATCTGCAATCTCCTTGAAATGTATTTCTAATACTTCTGCTTTTCTTAGTATCTCAAAGAATATTGAAGGTTTATCTGCTTGTAACGCTTTTTTAAATTCTGTAAATACTCTTTCTTTTGAAATTGTATTTAATTCTGTTTTTAAACTATTCATTAGCTTTAATGTATGTTCTTCTACATCAAATCCTAACCTGGCAGCAAATCTTGCTACTCTATATACTCTAAGTGGGTCTTCTGAAAAACTTTTGGTTGTTGCTCTTATCATTTTGTTTTCAATATCTGCCTGTCCTCCAAATGGGTCTATTATTTCTTTTGTTAATACATCAATAGCTATAGAATTTATCGTAACATCCCTCCTTGCCAAGTCTTGCTCTATTGTTATTTCTTTATCTGCTTTTATTTCAAATCCCTTATGCCCAAATCCCATTTTTCGTTCAGTTCTAGCTAGTGCAACTTCACTGCCATTGATATCAAAAACAGGAAAATCTTTTCCTCTCACGTAAGCCTCTGGGAACATATTTAAAAATTCATCATAGCTAATTCCCACAACACAATAATCTTCATCATGACTTGGTTTAGCCATAATAAAATCTCTAACCGCTCCACCAACCAAATACATTCTTCCGCCCTGCACTTTCAATTACTTTTGCTATTTTTAGCATTTTTTTATTCATACAATATACTAAAATTCTTTACAAGAATTTCTACTCCTTTTACTTTATTCTATATTTATATTATACAAATTTTTTTTATAAATACAATATTATTTTATTGTATTTACTCTTTTTTTTTAGTAAAATATTTTTTAATAATATAAAAGG
>CAYXUA010000067.1:0-8304 GCA_964468015.1 uncultured Clostridium sp.
GCGGATACTTTAATAGCGTTTTTCTATTTCCTTTTGTTAAATTTTTATTACATTTTTGTAATATTTGCACATATTTTGTCGTATTTGCTTAGGGAATACTGGATTTTAGGCATTAAAAAAAGAGTGTATTGCATACACTCTTTTTTTGTTATAAGCATGATTATTGTAATTCTACAACTGCTCCTGCTTCTGTGAATTTTGCTTTTAATTCTTCTGCTTCGTCTTTAGCTACGTTTTCTTTAACTGTTTTTGGAGCTCCGTCTACTAATTCTTTAGCTTCTTTTAATCCTAATCCTGTTGCATCTCTTACAACTTTAATTACAGCTATTTTGTTAGCTCCTGCTTCTTTTAATACTACATTGAATGAAGATTTTTCTTCAGCTGCTCCTTGGCTAGCTCCACCTGCTGCTGGTGCTGCTGCTGCAACTGCAGATACTCCATATTTTTCTTCTATTCCTTTTACTAATTCTGATAATTCAATAACTGTTAAGCTATCGATTTCTTCTAACATTTTTTCTATTTTTTCTGACATTTTAATATCCTCCTATTTTTTATTTTATGTCTTGGTAGTTTAAGTTTACCACTCTAATTGTTTTATATTTTTAGTGATTTCACACTTTTATGCATATATTATGCATTTTCTTTTTGCATACGAACTTGGTCTAAACCAACTGCAAGTTTTGCAATTGTTCCAAGTAAGCTTCCAGCAAGTTTTGATAGTAATTCTTCTCTTGATGGAAGTTTTGCTAAAGTCATTATTTCTTCTACTGATACTACTTTACCGTCTATTATTCCGGCTTTGATTTTGTAGAATTCATTGTTCTTTACATAGTTATATACCACTTTTATTGGTGCTAAATAGTCTTCATTATTTAGTATAACTGCTGTAGGTCCAAGTAAAGCTTCGTCTAAACCTTCTATTCCAGCTTCTGCTAATGCTCTTCTTGTTATGTTGTTTTTGATAACAGTATATTCTGTGCTTGATTTTCTAAGCTCAGCTCTTAATTCTGTTACATCTGTTACTGTTATTCCTCTGTAGTCTGTTAATAATACTAATTTAGCTGATTTTATTTTTTCTGCTAATTTAGATACTTCTTCTTGCTTTTGTGCAATGATTTTCTCGTTTGCCAATTTATTTCACCTCCTAAGTAAAATGGTTAATAAATATTAAATAAGCCTTCTTTATAGGCATACCGATGCATATAAAGAAGGCTTATGCTTTCTTTGTTATGCCTCGGTAGGTCTTACATTTGCCTACTGTCTTTGGCTATTATTTATTTTTCATTTATATATAGTCCAGGTCCCATTGTTGTTGATATTGATACACTCTTAATGTATTGTCCTTTAGCTGCTGCTGGCTTTGCTTTTATTATAGCTTCTATGATTTTTTCATAGTTTTCATATAATTTTTCAGCTCCGAAAGATAATTTTCCAAATCCTAAGTGGATTATGTTTGTTTTATCTAGTCTGTATTCAACTTTACCAGCTTTAATTTCTGATATAGCTTTTGTTACATCCATTGTAACTGTTCCTGATTTTGGGTTTGGCATTAAACCTTTTGGTCCTAATACTTTACCTAATCTTCCGATTACACCCATCATGTCAGGTGTTGCAACTATTACATCATAGTCAAACCAGTTTTCTTTTTCTATTTTTGGAATTAAATCCTCTGCTCCGACATAATCTGCTCCAGCTTCTTCAGCTTCTTTAGCTTTATCACCTTTAGCAAATACTAATACTTTCTTTGTTTTACCTGTACCATGTGGAAGTACTACTGTACCTCTAACTTGTTGGTCTGCATGTTTTGAATCCACACCTAATTTTACATGTAATTCAACTGTTTCATCAAATTTTGTTTTTGGCATTTTTTCTAGTATTTCAAATGCCTCTTTAGCTTCATATACTTTTGTTCTATCAACAAGTTTAGAAGCTTCTTGGTATCTTTTACCTCTTGCCATTTAAAAATCCTCCTTTGGTTATAACGGATAAATTTAATTTATCCTCCCATTAATTTATTTTTCACTTTTTTCCATTCGCTCTTCACGTTTTACTTGTTCTAAGCCAACAGCAAAAGTTACTAACTATTCTTGTACTACAACTCCCATAGAACGAGCTGTTCCCTTAACCATACTCATAGCTGTTTCTATTGATGCAGCATTTAAATCTGCCATTTTTGTTTCAGCTATTTGTCTTACTTGATCAATTGTTATTGTTGCTACTTTTTCTTTATTTGGTTTTCCAGAACCTTTTTCTATTTTAATTGCTTTCTTAATTAAAACAGCTACTGGTGGAACCTTTGTTATGAATTCGAATGATTTATCTTTATATACAGTTATAACAACTGGTATTATCATTCCTGGTTGGCTTGCTGTTCTATCATTGAATTCTTTTACGAATTGCATGATATTTACTCCACTTGAACCTAATGCTGGTCCTACTGGTGGTGCTGGTGTTGCTTTACCAGCTTCTATTTGTAATTTTATAACATTAATTACTTCTTTTTCTGCCATTTTACTTAAACCTCCTTAAAATTTACGCTTTTTGAACTTGTGAGAATTCTAATTCTACTGGTGTTTCTCTTCCAAACATTGAAACTAAAACCTTTACTTTTCCTTTTTCTTTGTTTATCTCTTGAACTACACCTATAAATCCTTCTAATGGACCTGCTAATACCTTAACACTTTCTCCTACTTCGTAGTCAACTGTTACTGGTACATCTTCAAATCCCATACTTCTTATTTCTTCATCTGTCAATGGAATTGGGTCTGTTCCTGAACCTACGAAACCTGTAACTCCTCTTGTATTTCTTACAATATACCAAGATTCTTCCGTTACAATCATTTTTACTAGTACATATCCAGGAAATACCTTTTTAATATTTGTTTTTGTTTTACCATTTTTAATTTCTATTTGCTCTTCCATTGGAACAACTATATCAAAGAAATAATCTTGTAATTCTCTATTTTTTACTGTTTTTTCTAGGTCTGTTTTAACCTTGTTCTCATACCCAGAATATGTATGCACAACATACCATCTTGGTTCTAAGTTTTCTTCCTTTTGAGACATTGATTATAGCCTCCTTATTTATTTTAATTATTAGCTTCTACTGTATTATCTGTTTCTGCATTTTGATCTTCATCTGATTCTGTTGTATCATCTGTAGTATTAGTTGTCTCTCCATCTACTGCACCATCTACTGTGTTATCAACAGTATTGTCTACAGTATTATCAGTATTTTGTTGAACAACAGATTTTAAACCTTCTACTCCTTGCTCATACATTGTTTCAAATGCTAAATCAAGAACAAAAACTATTGCTGCTACAATTACTACCATTACTATTACTGCTGTTGTATTATTTAGCAATTGCTTAGGTGTTAGCCAATTAACTTTTTTTAATTCTGTCCTCATGTCCTTAAAGAAATGCTTCTTGTTTTTGTTTGAATCTTCTGCCATCTTTTTTTCCTCCTAAAAGGTTATTTTGTTTCTTTGTGTGTTGTATGTTTTTTACAGAATTTACAATACTTTTCTACTTCTAGTCTCTCTGTATTGTTTCTTTTATTCTTCTCTGTCATATAGTTTCTTCTTTTACACTCTGTACATTCAAGTGTTATAGGTTCTCTTGCACCTTTTGCTGCCATTTAACTACACCTCCGTTTTTGTTTTGTGAAGCTTTTTTATATTTTTTTACGATGTGATTGTATGTATCTAAAATACATGCTTAAATACTTTATCACATTTTAGGCTCCATGTCAATGGTTTTACGCGATTTTTATAGATTTTTTGAAAAATTTTATATATGAAGCTATAGTCAAAAAATTATACCTATTGAAACTAAAAAATCTATACAGAAATGCATTCTTCCCTTTAATATTAAGTAGAAAAATGTCGAAATATAAGAAGTTTTGACGAATACATTTACATTGGATAATCAGTATGATATAGATTGATTAATATCTAGACATATAATATTTAAGAAAGGAGTGTGATTTTTTATGTTAAAGTCAAAAATCAAAAAGATAGGAATAAGTATTATTATGATAGTTATAGTATTACTTGTTCATTCTTCTAATTCAAGTGCAGCATCATTAGGTGATAATGAAGAGAAAAAGGGAGAATATTACATGATTAATGTTTCTACTGGAGAAATGGAATTACAAGAAAGTGTTACAAGAGATTATTATAGTGAAGAATGCATTGAAACAGAGTTACAGAACAATAATGATTTAATATCACCGATGGAGATTATAGGCAGTAGAGATGAGAGAGTAAGAGTTCTTACAACAACTATAAAACCCTATTCATCAGTAGTTTATGGAGAAGTTACTTTTCCAAATGGAGACACTGGTACAATAACAGCTGTTATGATATATAAAAACCTAGCTATAACAGCAGGACATTGTGCTTACGATAAGGATAAATGGAGGTATAGCAAGTATAGCATTATATCCTGCTATGAATAATGGACAACAACCATATGGCTCAACAACAGTAAGTCAAATACTTGTAGAAAACAGATGGGTACAAAGTAGTTTTGAAGATGAAGATTGGGCTTTATTATTTTTGAATTCTGATATAGGAAACCAAACGGGTTGGGCTAATATAAAAGCTTATGATGATTATACATCTTTAATAAGGCAAAATGTGACTGTAATAGGATATCCAAAAGAACATCTTAAATGTATGTATACTGCAACAGGACAAATAACACGTGCAACATCTATGTCATTATTCTATGACGTTGATACATCAAGTGGGCAAAGTGGTGCACCAGTATATAATTCTCAGGGATATGTTATAGGGATACATAATGCATATGACCAAACATATAATGCTAATTGTTGTGCAAATATAACTATAGATAGATATAATACATTTAGGTCATATATGAACTAGTATAATACAATGTTTCTTAATGGAAACAAGAAAGAAGTATTTATGAAAAAAATAATTTATATATGTGTGATTATAATTGCTATTGTAGTTACATATTATTTAGTCAGTAGATATGACAAATCTAATAATTTATCTGTTGTTAATGAGAATGTGACAGAAAGGAATGTGGAGTTCTTAAATTCAGTTAATTTAGCAAAAAAAGATGTGAAAATTGATATGTCTAAAATAACGATGACAATTAAAGAGGGAACCCTTACAGCCAAAGGAGCAACTGTTATTATAACAGACACTAATGAAGAACATGCAGTTTATTGTGAATATTTTGTGTTAGAGCAAGAGAGAGATAATAAGTGGGTTGAAGTTGACAAAATAGATAATGGTGTTAGGTATGTGTTTCATGAAATTGCATTACTCGTTGGAGATGATAACAAATTAGAAACAACAATGAATTGGGAAAATTTGTATGGTACACTAGAACAAGGGCATTATAGAATTGGAAAACGAATAACGGATAAACGGAGATTATAGATATTTTTATTGTGAGTTTAATATTTAACTAAAAAGGAGGAGTTTGTAAAATGAACTGTTAGTTCATTTTATAACTCCTCTTATTTCTACAAAATAATATAACACTATCTTTAAGTTTTTTATTTATTTTTCTTTTATTTCAAATAACATATAATAATGACTTACTTCTTCTACATATTGTGTTGTAACTTTTTCGTAGTTTTCGTATAGGTATGGGATATCATGGCTGTTTTCTTCGTTTTGAGTCATTATTACTACAAAGTCTATTAATCTTTCCTTTATATATCTGTTTTGTTCGTCCATTATTTCTGGATATTTTTCGTATGATATGTTTGGTTTATGGAAGTATTTTATGTTTGGAACAATATTTGTTACTGTATAAAATCCTCCATCTAAAAACCCGTAATTTAATAGGGTTGCATTTGTTTTTTGCTCAATTATTTTTGCAAATTGAAATTGAACTAAATCATCTTTATTTACTTTTCTAAATTCAAAATTCTGGCTTGTTGTACAACATAGTAGAATAAATACTAACATATATATTGGAGTTGCAAATACAAATAAATTTAGTACTTTTTTGCTAAATATTTTTTCAATTATTTTGGCAATTCCTATTACTCCTAAGATTATAAATGCCATTAATATTAGAAAATAATATATATGGTTTGCTCCAAAATAAACTGCAATAGTTGATATTAATATTGTTAATGTTAGTGCAATTTTTCCATATATATTTGGAATAATTTTTTTGTTAAACATTATATAAATATACCCTAGTAATGTTATTCCCGAGAATATTGGTAAATTCTTTATATACATGGTTGAATCTTTTAGTGCTGTTATAGTTCTTGTAATAATTGGTGTTTGTGTTGTATATGATGACATATTTATAAAAAAGTACACATTAAGCATATCTGAAAGTGAATTAGTAATTGCAAAATATATTAGCCATGGTATACTAACAATTAACATTCCTAGGAAGAAATATGTTCCTGTTAAAAATGCTTCTTTTACCTTTTTATTTATAAGTAGTCCTATGCATAAAAATGCTGCAAATCCAAGCCAAAATCCTAATAAATTATATTTAATCCATAAAACACAACCTGCAATTATACCATTTATTATAACTTCTTTTGTAGGCATTTTATTTGGATATGTGTTTTTAAAATAGTTTAAAAAGTAGTATAAACTAATTGCTAAAAGTGGTAAACAGAATTCTTCTGCACTATCTCCTGCAATGAATACATAACTAGAAAGTATGATATATGATATTAGTGGTATTCCCCATAATATATGAGTTTTTCTGCAGTATAGAGAAATTATTTTACTGTTGAAATATAAAAACACAGTAAATGCAATTATTTCGAATATGTATATTCCTATAAAAGTATCATTTGATATTATGTATGCTATGGCATGAAGCAAATATAAAAGTGGACCTTTTTGCTCAAATAGGTCTTTATATATGATTAATCCATTTGCCATTCCTTTTCCCATAGTGAAAAAGGAATTTGGGTCATCCCAATTGTTAAATGGGTATATAAATGAGTTCTTAGAGCATATGGTTAAAAAGATTATTGCATTAAATAAGCAATATAGTAATATTATAATTTTGCTATATTTTTCTGTATGCATTTTGTTATATATTTCTTTTAGCTTTAATACTAGTTTTTGTTCATTTTCTTTGTCATTCATTTCATATTTTCCCCCCCTATTTACTATATTTATTTTTTCTTTTTTTCAACTGAGTATCCAAATTTCCCTATTTTTTTGTCTAGTGAATAATATCCTCCATTTGCATATGCAATTAAATCACATTTGCTTATATCGAATGCACCTTTATTATCTATGTATTGTTCATCTGCATCTATTGATAATACTTCTGCTATAAATGTATGATGACTGCCATATTCTTTTATATCTATTACTTTACATTCAATTGCTACTGGGCTTTCTTTTATGCTTGGACATTTTACATGTTTGGCAATTTCTTTTGTTAGTTTCATTTCTTTAAATTTATCATAATCTTTTCCAGATTTTACTCCACACCAGTCTGTTGCATATGCTAAGCTCTCTGTTGTAAGATTTATAATAAATTCTCCTGTTTCTTTTATTAATTTATATGAATATCTTTCTGGGCGTACTGATATATATACTATTGCTGGATTTGTGTTTAATATTCCTGTCCACGCTACTGTTAGTATGTTTGCTTTTTCCATTGTTCCTGATGTTACCATTACTGCTGGTATTGGGTAAATAAATGTCCCTGATTTCCATTCTACTTTTGGCATAGTTGTTCCTCCTCTTTTTTTAATTTATTATAGCATTTTCTACATACTGGTATGTATTCTAAATCTCCTACTTGTATATCTGTTTTTTTGTTTCCTTTATAATATGAGAATATTGCATTGTCGCATTTGCATATTTCACATACTGATGTTAACATGTGTACTTCATCCGCAAAGCACATTAAATCTCCCATTTTGCCGAACGGCTTTTTTTCTGATGTCAAGTTTAATCCTGATATAAAGAATTTTTTGCCTGATTGAGCTAGTTTTTCTATTATGCTTACATCTCCTTGTAGGAATTGGAATTCATCTATAAAGTACACATCTGGGTTGTAGTTTGCTATTTCTTCTATATTGCTAATGTTTATGGCTTCGACTCTTTCCCCTGCTCTTGTTGATATGTATTGGTTTCCTGCTCTGTTATCTATTTTTGGTTTAAATATTAGTATGTTTTTTCCTGCTATTTCTTGGCGATGTAGCTCGCTGAACATTCTTTGACTTTTGCCACTTTTCATTGGTCCTGTAAATACATTTATATCCCCCATTTTTACTCCTTTTATTAATACTTATAATTATTTATATATATTATCATA
>CAYXUA010000068.1:0-8175 GCA_964468015.1 uncultured Clostridium sp.
ATTTAAAAAATCTTGCAAATTATCTTCTGTTTTTATTTCTTCTAAATCTGTTCTATTTTTCTTTTTTAAATGGTCATTATACGGTGTTTCTTTTACTCTTTTATCGAATACATCAAAATCAAATTCTTGCATAAATATAGGAAATTTAATATCTGCAATAGTTACTTTTTTATCATTTATATTTACAATTTCATATTCATTTGCACCTATAAATACTCTATCTTGTAACTTATAAGCAAACTCATCATTACTATCATCTACTTTTTCAACTTGTAATTCAGATGTATCTTCCTTATTTGTCGCTTTTTCTTCTTGCCATTTAATGTATTCTTCTTTTTCTCTTTCATTCAAATATCTATCATCACTAATTAACTGTCTAATTCTTTTTTCAACATCATACCAACTTAAAAGTAATGATGGTGCATTATCTTCATATCCTCTTCGTAATAATATACCTTTTGCATTATGTGATTCTGATAAATTAAAATGATTTGGACTCCAACCACCCTCTCCATATTCTTTTTTCAGAAAGTTTGCATTGTCTTTACTTGAATGATTTTGAGATAAATATTCATATATTCTAAATTTTCCATCTACAATATGGCTACCTACTTGTAATTCATCATCTATCATTTCTTGAGTAAAAGAAAAAACAGAAGTATTTTCAACTTCTGCTATTTTTTGTTTTTGTTCTTCTTCAGTTAGTAATTCTAATTGTAAATTATTTCTCTCACTATCTGCTCTTCTGCTGTCATCTTGTAATTGTTCATTAACCCTGTCCATCTCATAGGGTCTTTCATCTTCAATTCTTCGGTTATTCCCTCTGCTTTCATCATTTTCTCTACCATTGCCTGTACCATATTTGTTACTTGCTCCTGTACTTGTTTCAAGTGTGGTATCAATTTGTTGTCCATTTTCAATATTGTATATTCTGCTCTCCTGTATGTCTTTAGGAAATTCAGTCTCATTCTTGCGTATTTTCCATTTGGAATCTTCTCTTCTTTCGCTATTATATTTGGTATCTGATAATCTCCCTGTTTCGTGTATTCTATTTTCATCATAATTTTTTCCTCCTTTTTCATTTTCTATATTATTAGAATACTCTTTATTTTCTTTTTCTACAAATGTGCGATTTTGTTTTTTTTCTTCAATTCGTAAATTTCTTATTGTCGTTGCTATTTCTCTTAAACCAGTTTCTGCAATTTCACTTGTTGCTGTTCCCAAAATCGTTATTAAATTGTTATTATTAAAATATTTCATATTTGCAAATTCATCTTTACTTATATATTTTTCTACATCTATTCCACATCTTGTCATCATCATATAAGTAACACTTGCCCATACATTTACAAGAAGTATTGACTTAATTTCTTCTGTTCCCATATTTTTTAATGGTGTATTATTTTTGTATTTTTCAATAGTAACTAAATAGTCTTGAATATTATCTGTTACCATATTATATGAACTTTCAAGTATTGCTTGTCCTAAATCTTCCTTATTATTTATTATTCCAAATCTATCTTCTAATGCCTCTATAATTTCTGTTTTGTATTTTTCTTCTGCACTCCATAATTTATATTCCGTATTTCTATAATTGTGTGTATCTGATATGTCAAATACAAATCTTAATGGTAATTGACTGCCCTCTTTTGCATTTATTGCTATTCCTTTTGTGTTTTTATTTACCCATCTTCTAGGTATTACTTTTTCGTTCCATTCTTTCATTTCAGCACAAGCTGTTGCATTGGGCTTTTGTGCATATATTAAAATTTGGTCATCAAAATTATACTTAAAATTCCAAGACGCACTTTTTAAAAAGTGTAGCCACTTATTTCTATCACTACGAATAGCTTTTACTGTTTCTTTATATAATTGTTTTACCTCTATATATTTCAAATATTACACCTCCCTACTTTGAATTAAATAAAATTTCAAACCAACTTTTCTCTTGTATCATTTCTTGAATTTTCCATATTATTTCTATATCTCGCATTGTAATTGTACTTTCTTGTTTTAGTTTTTTAATATCTGTTACTTTCAAATTTATAATGTCTTTTTCTGCAATAACATTTATTTTCTTCAGCTTGTCAATTACTTTTTTCATTTGACTAACACTATAATTTTCCATTTTCCACCTGCTTTCAAAATATTAAGGTGGCCTTTAAAAAGCCACCTTAATACCAATTACTATTTATTTTTTCTTTTCTTGATTTCATATACTCCTAGTGATAACAATGTTACTGTTGATATTCCAATTAGAATTATCAATAAAATAGCATTGCTTTCATCTGATGTCTTTGGTGTTTCAATTTTTTTGTTTGTAAATTCAAAATTATAAATAGAATTGTTTTCTTCTATTTCTTTTTTATCTACAAATACTCCTTTATCGTTTATCTCAACTTTTATTACTTTATCTGATAGAACATAGCCATTAGGGGCTGACAATTCTTTTATATAATAAATTCCATATCTTACATCTGTAAAAGTAACTGTTCCCTCTTTTGCATTAGAATCCATTTGTTGAATTAGTTTAGTACATTCTTTATCAACATATAATCCAAATGTAAATCTTTCTTTTATCACTTCTTTTGTATCTTTATCAATTTTTGTTAATTGTAAAGTTTTTACTATTGGATTATTTTTCATTATAACTTTTATATTATCTCCCATTACAAAAGTTATTTCTTCTGCAATTTCATAGCCATAAGGTGCTGATGTTTCTCTCATAATATATTCTTTACCCTCAACAAGATAATTAACTATATGACTTTCATTTGTAGAAACCCACTCATCTATTATCTCATTTGTTTCCTTATCTATTATTTGAATTGTAGCACCTGCCATTTCTTGCACTCCTGTTTCATCAACTTTTGAAAATTCTGCAACAGTTGGCGTATTCTCACAAGTTATAACTAAAACATCTCCATTTTGTTTTATTTCTACTTCATAAATTGTATTATTTAGAATATAGCCGTTTATTTGTTCTTTTTCTTGAATATAATATTTTCCTAGTTCTAACTCTGTAAATGTTGCTATTCCCTCATTATTTGTTTTTTCAGTAGCAACAATATTACTCATATCTTTTTTGTTAGATATATTAAACTCAATATTTTCTAACTTTTTATTCTCGTCTAATGTGTCTACTTTTTTAACTTGAATTGTACCTCTTGCTAATTCATTATCTATTGTTCCATTCTCTCCAATTTGTATTATATATTCTGATATGTCTTTTCCTTTATAAACAATTTCAAAATCATATTCTTTATCATTTAATACATATTGTGAATTTGTTGCTAATTCTTTGATATAGTACTTTCCATTTGGTAAATCTGGCACATTTTCTAGTTTTCCATCTTTTGTAATACCTGTTGTACTTATCATTGTTCCACTTTCTATTGCCACATTTCCCATATAATCTGATATATCATCTCTTGCATATATTCCAAATACAATATCTTTATATGCCTCTTCATTTACAAATATTTCTTGTGTTTCTAATGCTTTCTTCATATCAATATTGAATTTTGGTCTATCATTTTCAAGAGTTGATTTAATTATTTGTAATTCATTAGTTTTTGTATCTTCTACTTTAAAATAATGTTTATTTGTATCTGCAATAAAACCGTGTGGCACTTGTGTTTCAATGTAATAATATGAGCCAACTGGCAATTTATCACTTTCTACAACTTCCCATTTACTTTCTAATACTTGTACTATTTCATCTTTTTTATAGTATGTGGTATTTCCTATTTTAATATCTTCATTTGCGTATATTGTAATTTCTGCATTTGGAATATTTGACTCGTTCCAAACTGGACTTTCAGTTTTTCCATATTCAGTTTGTCCTGTAACTACTTGATTAAATATTTCTCCAGTTTTATTAAATTGCAATTTTCCATATACAAGCTCATCTTTCATTACTATTTTTTGAACATCGCCTGTATCTTTAATTGTAAATTCAATATCTTGTGATATAGCAAAACCATAAGGGCTTACTGTTTCTCTTAAAATATATGTCTTTCCAACTTCTAGTCCTTTTATAATATGTGGCTCTTTACCAGAAACCCATTTATCAATTATTACTGCATTATTATCTTTTTCAAATACAGATAGACTTGCTCCCTCTAATTCAGAAGAATTTGTTATATCTTGTTTTGATATTTCTACTTTTATTATTTTATTTTTAAAATCATATTCTAACTCAACAGTTTCTATATCTTGTCCTTTATAATTAGCATAAGCTACTATAACTTCATTACTTGAAGAATAGCCTTTTGGTGCTTTTGTTTCTTTTATAATATAATTTGCTAATGGTAAATCTGCTTTAAATGTTACTTTGCCGTTTATATCACTTGTTGCTGTTTCTATTAGTTGCCCTTTATTTACAACAATTTTGCCATTATAATTTTTTATATCTTTTTCAGCATATAAGCTAAATTCTGCACCTATAACTGTTGTATCTGTATCATAATCTTTTTTATTAACATTTATTTCAACTTTTTGTCTTTCATTCTTAAATGTTGCACTATCATAAACTATTGCTGTGTTTTGGTCTTTATATTTTAATGAAACATCTTCAACTTTATCACTTAATACAAATCCCTCTGGTGCTTGTTTTTCCCTTACAGAATATTCGCCTAGAGGTAATTCTTTTGATACTGCTTTTCCATTATTTCCTGTTGTAATTGTATCAACTACTGTTCCTTTTTTATAAATGACTTTTCCGTCATTTGATGGGTCTAATATATCTTCTCTTGCAAATATTTCATATTTAGCATTTGCAACTCCTTTTTCTTCATAAATAAATTCTCCATTTTCGTACCCTACTAATACCTCGCCTATTTTTTCAACATTTATTTTCCCTTTTACTGCAACATCTTTTTGTTTTACTGTTATTACTGGTGTACTTCCGTCTGGTAATGTTTCGTATGCTATATTTGATGTTATTTCAAATTCTACTGGTGTACTTGAAATTAAATAACCTTTTGGGCTTTTGATTTCTTCTAATTGATATTTTCCAGCAGGTAATTGTTCAGCTGTCATTACAGTTCCAGTTTCATTAGTTGTCCAAGAATTTATATATTCTGGCAAAGGATTCCACGACCAATAACCAAAATATTCTCCTGTTTCAATATTTTTTATTTTAAATTTTGCTCCACTTATTTTTATTGTTTTTTGAGTTTCTATATCTTCTTTTACTATCGCTAATACAGATTTAAAAGATTTATCATTGAAAACTCTCCAAGTTTGTGGCTCATC
The DNA here is from genome assembly GCA_964468015.1 of uncultured Clostridium sp. Lineage (GTDB taxonomy): Bacteria > Bacillota > Clostridia > TANB77 > CAG-508 > UMGS1864. The sequence continues at coordinate 5,260 of CAYXUA010000068.1, forward strand.
ACTATCTTCAGTAATTGTTACTGTAAAATCTGGCACTTTATACTTATTGTCTGGTACTTTTGTTTCCCTTACAATATATGTGCCGTATGGTAATCTTTCACTTTCTGCATAACCTTTTGAATCAGTTACTAAAACGGCAGTTTCTTCGCCATTTGCATTTTTTGCAATGGGTGCTTTTTCCCAACTTCCGTATTTTTCAATATCTTTTTGTGATTTTATAGTAAATTCAACACCCTCTAATAATTCTGCCTCTCCACTTGTATCACTTGAAACTTTTATAATTTTAAAAGCTTGTGATTCAACTCTTTCTTTTACTGTTATCTTTTTAGTAACAACTTCTGTATTTTGATTTTCATAGTTCAAATCAAAATTATATATTGTATTATCTAATGTGTATCCCTCACTTGCCTTTATTTCTTTGATATAGTATTCGCCTAAATAAAGATTACTTAATGTTGCATTTGCATTTTCATCTGTTACTAATTCTCCAACTTTATCATTTGCATTATATTTTACACTTTTATCTGCTGGGTCGTAAATTGTATTTCTTGCATAAACTCCATAAACAGCACCTTTTAATGTTGCCTCTCCCTGTGGCTTATTTCCTGTTATTGAATCTTCTTTTGAAATTGTTACAGTTCCTTTTACTCTATTATTAAAAATAGAAATTTCATATACCTTTCCATCTTCAACAATTCCAATAGTATCACTTACCTCAACTTTTATTGTGTACTTGTCTGGTGCTTTAGTTTCTTTAACATAATAAGTCCCATAATCTAATAAACCAGATGTAGCAATACCCTCGCTATTTGTTGTTATACTTGTTATTTTTGTGTTACTAGAATTATATATGTCAAAAACAACTCCTTCTTGTTTAACTACTTTTCCAGTTTCCTTATCTTTTTTTGCTACTCTTAAATACCCCTGTTTCCAGTCATTTTTTGCCTCATAAATTGTTGTTTCAGAAGGTTTTATTGTAACACTTCTTATTGTGTTATCTAATTTTAAATGGTCTGGTACTGCAACCTCTTGAATATATATTGTACCTTTTTTTAATTTATCAATAGTAACTTTTCCGTTGCTACCTGTTTTATATGTGCCTATTGCATTTGACATATCTGCATTATAGCTAATTTTAAAAGATGTATTTGGTACATAGTTACCTTTGTTGTCTTTCTTTGCTATCTCTAGTTTTCCAAAAACATTGATTTTTAAATCTAAAGACATTGTTACTGGGTCATTATAATTTAATGCGTATAACTGATTTTGTACTCCATCTTTGAATGAAATATAAACAGTTGTATCGTGATTTTCTGTTCCCTCTTTAATAACTCCCCAACTTTCCATCATTGTATCAGTTATTTTATATGATTCAACATTGCAATTAGAATTTACTGTTATTTTCATAGTATTTTCGCCTTTTGTATGTTGTATTCTAATTCCATCAATAGTTTTATCAACACTATTATAGTCTTTTAATACTCCGTTACTGTCTGTAAGTGTTTTTGTAGTTCCCATATCTATTGTAATTGTATCTTTTACAAAACTTGGTCTTTTTTGCATATTACTAATTTTTTGTTCTATTTCTGTTTTAAAATCTTCATATTGACTTTGAATACTAGAATTTTTAAATTTTGCACTACTTTGTCCTAAGCACTCCCAAATATACTGCTGTGTAAAGCAATAATCTAATTTCTTTTGTTCATTGTATGAGTGCATAATTCCACCATTCATTGCCCAATCTCCGTATTTCTCATACCACCCAAAATAAGCAATTTTACACGCTTTTTTCATAAGTGGGTCTGTCGGTACAGAATGTGTACCTGTTTCTATTGTTCCTGTTGGCGAATTTACAAGATATTCTACACAAAAAGTAGTATGTTGCTCTCCCGTTGTATAGTTTGTTAATCTTCTTAAAAGTAAACCAACACTTGTTTTATTTTCTGTTGTAAAAACTTCACTATCCCATTGTCCTGCAACCCATTTTGTAGTTCCAGAATTAGAAATTGCAAATATAGGCTGTGCTGTTCCTAAAAATGTTGCTAGTAATAGCATAATAGCTAATACTTTTTTCTTAATACTTTTTATTTTATTCACTTTTTTACCTCCTTAAATCAAAAAAAGAACAAGTCATAAAACTTGCTCCATTTCTTTATTTAATTATCATAATAATAGTTCAATGTATATAAATTACAATATGGACAATTCCATACCTCGTACCCATAAGGGCAATTTTTATAATACTCATCTTTAGTTATTTCATCATTAGTCCACATATTCCCCCATTTATCTATTTCAGCTTTATATGTTGCTATTGCCTCATTTTTTGTTTTAAACCATTTTTCACTATTTCCTACACTCATTCCGTGAATTCCATTTGCACATTTTTCAGCATTTGTAACAACTTTTTCTTCTTGCTTTTTTTCACTATTGTTTTCTTGCTTTTTTATTTCTTCTTTTTGCTCTACATCTGTTTTTTCTGATTTAGTTGTTTCTGTGCTTGTAGTTTTTTCTTGTGCTTTATTCACTATTGGCTGTGTTTTTTGAGTTTGATTTTTTGTAGCTGTTTTTTCTTTTTTCTCTGTTTTTTGTTGTACAACTTCCTTACTTTCCTCTTTTTCAGTTTTTTCAATTTCTTCAACTACAATTTCTTGACCTACAATTTCGATTTCTTCTGCCTTTTCTTCAACAAAACTTTCTTCAGCAGAATTTTCTATTTGTTGCTCTTGCATTATTTCTTGAATGTTTGTTACTTTTTCCCCTTTGTCATTGACTACTCCATAATAACTAAAGCTTGATATTAACAAAATAATTAAAATTTTTATATATTTCATAACACATTCCTCCTCTTTGATTTAATTTTAAAACCATTGAGAAAGTCTTTCAAATGTGCGATTTATATTATTTAATTTTAAT
>CAYXUA010000069.1:0-8125 GCA_964468015.1 uncultured Clostridium sp.
CATTTGTTGTGACTTCAAATGTTAAAGCTGAAAGTATTACATTAAACGAAAAACATAAAATAACTAATGACATGGAGATTGATGTAAATTCTCTTGGAGAAGAAAAAATTATGGAGTACGATGCAGTTACAGGAATAACAAGAGAAGTGGATATGGAAACATTAAAAGAAGCGATAGGACAAGTTGATAAAACAGAGGCATATAATCCATTGAGTAATGTTAGTTTTAGTGAAGTGGATTCTACTCGTCTTGTAACATTTAATCCGGTTCCAAATTTAACATCATTTCCCTATAGAGCTACTTGTCGTTTGAAAGCAGATGTTTATGGTGAAATGCTATATGGTTCTGGGAGTGTTGTTGGTCCCAACATTATTCTAACTGCTGCACATTGTGTAATGAATATGAATGATAATGATAATTTCTTTTCTAATTGGGTAGCTTATCCAGGATATAGTAGTGGTAATTCATATATGGGAGTATCATCATCAGATATACATAATGAATATTTTAGTAGTTCAGCGAGAAGTGTAGGTGGATTTAGTGGAGGACCATTTATGAGAACATCTGACAATTGTATTGTTGGAATATGTCATGGTACTTGGACGGATGACCCTAATACTTCTATTGGAGTAAGGATAACTGAGGATATGGTAAATATAATAAATGCAAATAGTTAATTTAATTATTTATAAAATTTCTTACGAATGATTAATAAAATAGCTTAATTTTACAAGATTTATATATTTATATTAAAAATTAAAGCAGATACAGTGAAATGTGTCTGCTTTTTTATGAACAACAACTAATGAACTTAGTATTGTTAAAATAGATGATAAAATTGAAGAATATGGAAGAAATACAATAGATGCAAAATCAAATAATATTGTACTGTATAGGTTAAGGGAAGCTTTTATAAATCCGTTTAATTCTAGTTGCCATAATAACTTTTATAACAGATATAGCTATTCCAGTCTAAAAAGACTATGCAACTTTTTTTATTAATAATAAGTACTGTAATAATGTCTGCTATGATTTCATTTGTTCAAGAAGCTAAGTCAGACGAGGCGACAAAGAAATTGCAAAAATAGACCAAGCTTCATTAACAGGCGAATCAAACCCAGTAGAAAAATTTGCTATTGTCAAAGAAAAAGAAGAAATATTGTAAGAGGAACTGCAACAGCAATAGTATTAACAACGGAAAATAACACTTATTTTGGATTTTTATTAAAAACTATTGACATCAGAAATAAAGAATAGTATTATTGTATTATGCAAGTAATACAATAAGGAAAGGAATAAATATTGTGGATTATATTTTTGATAATGAAAGACCAATTTATGTTCAATTAGTAGAAATGTTAAGAGTAGAAATAATTTCAGGGAAACTAAAAAAGGGAGAAAGATTGCCTTCAGTAAGAGAGCTAGCACTTATTGCAAAGGTTAATCCAAATACTATGCAAAAAGCATTGGTAGAGCTTGAAAATGAAAAATTAGTGTATACAGAAAGAACAAACGGAAAATTTGTAACAGAGGATGCAGAACTAATTGAGAACGTAAAAAAAGAGATGGCAAAGGAAAAAGTTAATAATTATCTAAAAGACATGGAGAAAATTGGTATAACACATGAGCAAGCCCTTCAATACTTGCAGGAATTAGGAGGAATAAAATAATGGAATTATTAGAATGTAAACACTTATCTAAAGAATTTGACAATAAAAAAATACTAAAAGATGTAAATTTAAAAATTCCAAAAGGAAAAATAATTGGACTTCTAGGAAAAAATGGAACAGGAAAAACAACACTAATAAAATTAATAAATGACTTATTAGTACCTACAAGTGGAGAAATATTAATAAATGGCGAAAAACCAGGAATAAATTCTAAAAAGATAATATCATATTTGCCAGAAAGAACATATCTAGATAAAAACATGACAATAGAACAGGTGATACACTACTTTGAAGAATTTTACGAAAATTTTGATTCTAATAAAGCAATAAAGCTTTTAAAAGACCTAGACCTTGAAATAGACCAAAGACTATCAAAAATGTCTAAAGGAATGCAAGAAAAAGTACAATTAATTCTAGTAATGAGTAGGGAGGCAGAATTATATATATTAGATGAACCACTAGGTGGGGTGGACCCTGCAACAAGAGATTATATACTAGATACAATTCTTTCAAACTTCAATGAAGGAGCAAGTGTAATTATTTCAACTCATTTAATTTCAGATATTGAACGAATACTAGATGAGGTCATTTTCATAGACAAAGGGGAAATTGTATTAACCTCACCAGCAGATGAACTTAGAAACAAAGAAAATGCATCAATAGATGAAATATTTAGGAGGTATTTTAAATGTTAGGAAAATTATTAAAATATGATTTAAAATGGATATATAAAGTATTAATAGTATTCTATATATTATCAATAGTATTTGCGTTAATAGGTAGGGGACTAACAGAGATAGAAAATTCATTAATTCTAAATATAGTAGGTCAATTTTGTAATGGTGTAACAATAGCAATGGTAATTAATATATTAATAAATAATCTTATGAGAGTATGGGCTAGATTTGTAAGAAACTCATATAAAGATGAGTCATATCTAACACATACCTTACCAGTAAGTAAAAAAACTATATATTTAGCAAAAATATTATCAGCAATTATAACAATGCTGACATCAGGTTTAGTAATATTAGTAAGTATAGCAATTTGTTACTATTCAGAAGCAAATATAGAATTCTTAAAAAACTCTTTAGAAATAGTTGCAGCATCATATAATAGTACAGTTATAGGCTTTATATTAGTTGTATTTGTTGTGCTAGTATTAGAATTGATATTTGCCTTATTAGCCGGATATATGGGAATTATAATAGGGCATAAATCTAACAACGTGAAAACACTAAAATCAGTAATATATGGATTTATTGTATATATGATACCATCAGTACTAACTTTAGCAATATTATTTATAATAGGGCTATTTAATACTGACATCATGAATTTATTTTTCTCTGTAGGAGTAGAGCCAAACTTGGAAGTAATAAAAAATATATTATATGTTGGAATTGTGCTATATATAGCATATATAGCAATTTACTATAAGATAAGTAGTAATATTTTTGAAAAGGGTGTAAATGTAGATTAAAAATGCAACTTTTAAGAAAATTAAAAGGTATTAGTATTAAAGGTGGGATGATATTATGAAAAAGAAGATATTAATAATTGTATCTATAATAGCATTAATAGTACTAATACTAGCATTGCATTATCTAGATATATCACAAAATAGAGATCTTCCAGAAGAAGAAACAATACAAATAGAGCAAAAGTTAGAAGAAAAAACAGCAAAGCAAAAAATAGATGATTTAATACAAATAATAACAAGTTCACCAAAAGAATCCTCAAATGTGAATGACTATATATCAGAACATGAACAAGAATTTAATGAGATAGTTGATATGGATACAGAAGCTCTAAAAATATTATTTGCGAAATTTGAAGAAGGAACTGAAGGCCTAGAAGGATTAATTATTCAAAAGGCATGCTCTAAAATATTAGGCGGAGAAGATATAAAAACAGCATTTACAACAGGACAGGAATGGTATGAAGCATATAAAAATTATGTATTCAGAATAAGGGATTTAAACTCGAATGAGTTCATACAAGAACATTCACCAAAGTCATATGTACTAATTGAGTTACTAGAACTTTAATAAGCACAGAATAAATTTAATATGTGAAGAATAAAAAAAACTCTTCTTAATATACATATATAAAAGATATTAAGAGGAGGTTTTTTATGAAAAAAATAATTTTGCCAGTATTAGTTTGTTGCTTGTTAGTTTTATTAGCTACTTTTTCTTATGCCGCAGATGGATATACTTTTGGCCTAGAGTATGAGGGAACAATAAAGGTAAATGAAGCAAAAAACGCTAAAGTGCAATTAATTGGAACAAATGGTACTGCATATACTAATGTAAGAATTAAAGTAGATATAACAGGACCAGGTACACCTAAATTATTAGCATATGATTCAGCAGGTACACAACATGATATAGCTCAAATAGGATACTGGGGGCCAGATGCTGGTTTTGCCGTACAAGGCACATTTACAAATGAAACTCCTGTAGTTGCTACATTTGATAAGGCTGGAACATATACAATAGTATTATCCCTAGTTAATGTAGCAAATAACAATGAGGTAATAACAACAAGGTCGATAAATTTGACTGTTGAAGAAGTAAATGTTCCAGATAATACAGTAAATAATGTGCTAAACAATGTAGTAAATAATGCACTTGTAAACACTGTAGAAAATACTTTAACTAATACAGTCGACAATACAGTAACAGAAATACCAAAAACAGGCACTGGAGTTTTCGAATATGCACTTTGCTTTATTATAACAGCTGCAACAATTGCTGTTGGTTATGTTTTAATAAGGAGTAATAAGGAAGTATAAACATTGAGAATAATAACTGTAAGTCATGTGAAGAGAAAAATCCTAATGCTTGGATATAGTGTATTATTATTTATAGCAACAATATCAGGTTTAGAATTAACATATAGAGAAGCGGAAATACCACTAGAAGTAGTAGATGTAGTCGCCGAAAAACAAATAGAAGAAGATATCATAGAAGAAACTGTAGCACAACCCAAAGTAGAAGAAACAAAAATTACTGTAGAAGAATATCAAAACATGCCAAGAGAAATAGATGGTCATAAAGTTATAGGAAAACTAGAAATACCAAAAATAGAATTATCAACATATATACTAAATGAAACAACAGATAAAACTCTTAATGTTTCGGTGACAAAACTAACAGGACCTAACATAAATAAAGAAGGAAATTTTTGTATAACAGGACATAATTACAACAATAGTAGAATGTTTGGAAAATTAAAGAAATTAGAAATAGGAGATAAAATAATATTAACAGACACATACGATAGAAGTGTTACTTACACAGTAAGTAGTATAGACAAAGTAGGAACGAAAGAAATAGAAGTACTTTCACAAGAAACCAAGGGAGAAAGAGAAGTAACATTAATAACCTGTACAACAGGGGCAATAAAAAGAATTGTAGTAAAAGCAATAGAAGAATATGACTAAAAAAGAAGGAGAGCAATCGCTCTCCTTTTTAGAATAAAGAACTAGCTGTTTTTGTTTTCAACACTTCTGTTGGCAATTTCAATGGCAGTACTTACAATTTTACCACAAGTTTTGGAAGATACATTGCTCCAACCACCATCTTGTTTAACCTTATCATATACACCTAGTTCTTTTGCAATTTCTTCTTTTAACGCATCAGACATAATGGTTCTATTTTTATTACTAGACATAATATTACCTCCTAAGAATTAAATTTATGCTAGCAATTATATTATGCGTAAAAATGAGTAAAATATACAGAGAATAAAAAATAAAACCTTTTTAAATGAGTAGAAACTTTACAATTTTGACAAAATATGGTTTAATATAGCTTATTAAAAGGAGATGAAGTAAGAAATGAGTAAAACATTTTATATAACAACACCAATATATTATCCAAGCGGAAAATTCCATATAGGAACAGCATATACAGAGGTCGCAACAGATACAATGGCAAGATATAAAAAATTAAGAGGCTATGATGTAAGAATGTTAACAGGACTAGATGAACATGGGCAAAAGATAGAAACAGTAGCAAAAGAGCATGGACAAACACCACAAGAGTATGTAGATGGAGTTGCAGCTTATGCAAAAGATTTATGGGGAAAAATGAACATAAATTATGATGACTTCATAAGAACTACTGAAAAAAGACATGAAGAAGTTGTTGCAAAAATATTCGATAAATTTATGGAAACAGGAGATATCTACAAAGGGGAATACAAAGGAATGTACTGTATGCCATGTGAGTCATATTTTACACCAAGCCAATTAGTAGATGGCAAATGCCCAGATTGTGGAAGAAATGTAAAAGAAATGAGTGAAGAGGCATATTTCTTCAATATGAAAAAATATGCAGATAGACTATTAAAATTCTATGAAGAAAATCCAGAATTCATAGAACCAGAGTCAAGAAAAAATGAAATGATAAACAATTTCATAAAACCAGGGCTTGAAGACTTATGTGTAAGCCGTACAACATTTGAATGGGGAGTAAAAGTTCCAAAAGATCCAAAACATGTGGTATATGTATGGCTAGATGCCCTAACAAACTATATAACAGCATTAGGATATATGTCAGATGATGACACATTATTCAAAAAATACTGGCCAGCAGATGTACATGTAGTAGGAAAAGATATAGTAAGATTTCACGCTATATATTGGCCAATATTCCTAATGGCGCTAGACTTACCACTTCCAAAGAAAATATTTGCACATGGATTTATAATGATGAAAGATGGAAAAATGTCTAAATCAAAAGGAAATGTAATATATCCAGAGTTACTAATAGATAAATATGGATTAGATGCAACAAGATATTTCCTTTTAAGAGAATTACCATTTGGACAAGATGGAGTATTCTCACCAGAAAGTTTTGTAGAAAGATTTAATTTTGACTTATGTAATGACTTGGGAAACCTACTAAACAGAACAATATCAATGATAAACAAATACTTTAATGGAATAATACCAGAATATGCAGGAAAAGTGAATGAACCAGATAAAGAAATAGAAAAATTTGCAGCAGAACAAGTACAAAAAGTAGAAGAAAGTTTAGAAAAAATGCAATTTAGCAACAGTTTAGTAGAAATATGGAACCTAATATCAAGAACAAATAAATATATAGACGAAACAGCACCATGGGTGCTAGCAAAAGAAGAACAAACAGAAAAATTGGCATCAGCAATGTACCATTTAGCAGAGAATTTAAGAAAAGTAGCAATAATGTTACAACCATTCATGCCTGAAACAGCAGAAAATATGTTTAAACAATTAGGAATGAATAAGCAAGATTGGAACAGTATATATGAATATACAAACATTCTAGAAAATACAAAAGTAATAGAAAAAGGTGAGCCGTTATTCATGAGATTAAATATTGAAGAAGAAATTCAATATATAAAAAACGGAATGGCAGGAAAATGAGAAAGAGATAAGTATATGGAAACAATATTATTAATAGAAGACAATGAAATAATATCAAATGGATTGGCATTTACCTTGAAGCAAGAGGGATATAATATACTAGAAGCTAGAAACGCAAGAGAAGCGGAGATAATGCTAGAAAAATCAATAAATTTAGTGATTTTAGATATAACATTACCAGATGGAAATGGTTTTGAATTATGCAATAAAATAAAGAAGGAAAAAGACATTCCAGTCATTTTCCTAACAGCCAAAGATGAAGAAAAAGATGTAGTACAAGGCTTAGAACTAGGAGCAGATGATTATGTAATAAAGCCATTTAGAACAAGAGAATTAATATCTAGAATAAAAAATATACTTAGAAGATACAAACCGGGAGAAGAAAAATTAAATGTAAAGAATATAACCATAAATTTAGATAAAAATCTAGCATATAAGAATGGAAAAGAACTAGAACTAACAGCATTAGAATACAGAATACTACAAATGCTATTAAGCAATGCAGGACAAATAATAACAAGAGAACAAATACTAGATAAAATATGGGATATTGCTGGAAACTTTGTAAACGATAATACTTTAACTGTGTACATAAAAAGAATAAGAGAAAAAATAGAAGATGATGCTACGAAACCAGAGATTATAAAAACAGTAAGAGGTATAGGATATAGAGTAGGTGAATGAAATGTCAATATTAAAAAAAGATAATATAACACTCTTTTTAGCATTAAGCATAATTGTTATCTTAGTAGTTTGTTTAATATCTATTCTAACATTAAAAATACAATATGACTCATACAAAGTAGAACTATATAGCTGTTTAGGAGCAATGACAAATGCAGTAATGGGAGCAGATGAAACTAAAGAAAAAGAAATAATCAATGCTATAAAGAATATTAATGAAGCAGATATTGAGCAAGGAAAACAAATATTAAAAAAGTACGGGATAAGTCCAGAATATGTAAATGGAATTGAAGAAATAAATGAATTAGTCAAAAAAAATAGAATAATAAATATAGCTATAATAATATTTGGG
>CAYXUA010000070.1:0-7740 GCA_964468015.1 uncultured Clostridium sp.
AATATAAAAGGAGTATAATTATGAATATTGAAGAATATATACATCATTTTCCTAAATTTTCCTCAAAACCTTCTTTAGAATCCATGCAATATTTAATAAAACATCTTGATTACCCCTGTTCAAATTTAAAAATAATACATATTGCTGGAACTAATGGCAAAGGTAGTGTTGCTGAAATGTTATCAAGTATTTTAATTCATGCAGGATATAAGGTTGGTAAATTTTTATCACCTCATTTAATTGATTTTAATGAAAGAATATCTGTTAATAATGTGCCAATTACAGATGTAGAATTAAATAAATTAATTCTACATTTGAATCCTATAGTTACAGCCTATAATCAAAATCACACCAATAAAATTCTTGCTTTTGATATAATAACAGCCCTCGCATTAATGCATTTTGAAAATATGCATTGTGATTTTGCTATATTAGAAGTTGGTTTAGGCGGATTATATGATTCAACAAATGTCATTACTCCTGCAATTTCCATCATAACTTCTATTGGTTATGATCACATGGGCATTTTAGGAAATACTTTAGAAGAAATTGCAAGCCAAAAAGCTGGAATTATCAAAAATAATTCTCATACTATATTTTTTAATCAATCTAAAATTACAAAAATTATAAAAGATACATGTAAAGCTAAGAACAATCAATTGCATTTAATCTTCAAAAAAGATATTAATAATTACAGTTATACTAACACTTTGCAACAATTTGATTATAAAAACTTTTCCCAAATCTCACTAAATCTTAAGGGAAAACTACAAGTTTACAATGCTGCTATATGTTTAGAATGTATCAACTTAATAAATCAAATGAATTATGATGTTCCAATATCAGCTATTAGATATGGCTTAAAAAATATAATTCACAGAGGAAGATTTGAGATATTAAATGCTAGTCCTCTTATTATTTTTGATGGTGCCCACAATGAGTCAGCTATTTGTAACTTAAATTCCACCATAAATAGATACTATAAACATAAAAAGAAAGTTTTTATTATATCCATTTTAAAAAGTAAAGACTATAAATCAATTATTCGACAACTATTAAACAATAATAATTGTATTTTCTTTTTTACAGATGGAGTTGATAATTTAACATATGTACCAAAAGAAGAACTATTTGCTATTGCTAATACATTTTCTAATAATTCACAAATTTACATGACCTCATTAGCAGATGCCATAAATAAAGCTAAATTGTTCTATCCTAATCATATCATATTTATAACAGGTAGTTTTTATACATATAAAGATTGTATACAAATTATATGATATTGGTAAAAAATTACAAATGTACTGATTTTTATTTGAATCAATGTTATAATGTTTATGTTAACTCTTATAAAGGGTCATCAAACATTTTAATTCTAACTAACGAGAGGAGAAAAGCATTATGGAAGAAAGAATTTTTCATGTTCTGATGAAGGATTTATGTTCTGAAATGGGAATTAATATTGAAGTACTTTCTTATGTCTGATATTGCAATTGTCTAAAAATGGCAATATCAGACATATTACCGGAAATCGCTTTGATATTAATCCTGAGGCAACTGGTAATATTGCATGTGATAAGTATGCTACCTATGAGGTTCTGAAATCACAACAAGTTCCTATTATTGAACATGCTATGATTTTTAATCCCTCAACAAGAAGCTCTTATATACCAGACGAAGGTATTTGGCAACATATTATTAACTATTATATTCAATATGGACCAACTATGGTAGTTAAACCTAATAATGGTAGTGAAGGTCAAGGTGTATATCTTTGCCATAATTTAGGCGAAGTTGAAATAGCCATTGAAAAGCTTTTTAAAACTAATGGCTCTTTAAGTATTTGTCCTTATTATGATATTTCTACTGAATACAGAACATTCTATCTTAACGGAGAATGTATGCTTATTTATGGTAAAACTAAACCCTTTGTTGTTGGTGATGGTTTCCATACAGTTGCTGAATTAATTACAGAGTTAAACTTACCAGACAATAATATTGTTGGAGAAAATATTAGAAATATTGACACAAAATATGTTCCAGCTAATGGCGAAAAAATTGAAATTTCTTGGAAGCATAACTTAAGTGTTGGTGCAACTTCGCAAATTCTTGAAGATGGTCCATTAAAAGACCAAATTCAATCTCTTGTCAAAGCTGCTGGTCATGCAATGAATATTCATTTTGCTACAATCGATGTTATTCAAACTTCAAACAATAAATTATACGTCATGGAAGTAAATTCTGGTGTATGCATGACTAATTTTATTGAAAAAACTGAAGGTGGATATGAAATTGCAAAATCAATCTATCGCAAAGCTCTTGAAGCTCTCTTTAATTAATTTTTCAGCTTAAATTACTAAACAGGAGTCTATAATATGGCTCCTGTTTCCTTATTAAAAACAGGAGATATAAAAATATGATAAATTTAATTGTAGCCTATTCTAAAAACTATGTTATTGGAAATAATGGAAAAATACCTTGGAAAATTCCCCATGAACAATTGAGATTTAAAAATTTAACTTTTGGTCATATTGTAATCATGGGACGACGTACTTTTGAAGAAATAGGAACCCCTTTACCTAATCGCAAAATATTAGTGGTATCAAATACCTTAATGATTGATACTCCTACAATAAAAACAGTATCTTCTTTAAATGAAGCAATAAATACATTTCCATCCTCTAAGATATTCATTGCTGGCGGGGCAAAACTTTATGAAGAAGCACTACCTTTAGTTGATACAATGTATATAACAGTTATAGATAAAATTCTTGATGGAGATACATTCTTTCCACAATTCGACAAATCTCTTTTTGAAAAAACTTTTGAAAAACGATATAATGCCAATATTCCATATACATATTATACATATAAAAGGAAGAAATGAAATAGCATTTCTTCCTTTTATATGTTGTTCTACATTGCTTTTTTATACAATTCTATAAATTCTTCTTTGCTTACTTCTCTTGGATTTCCCGGTTTGCAAGGATCTGCCATAGCTTTTTCTGCTAGCATGTCTATGTCTTCCTCTTTGCCTCCTACATCTTTTACTGTTTGTGTTATTCCAACTTTGTTAGATAACTCTTTTATTTTTTCTACCATTGTTTTTATAAGTTCCTCTTTGTTCATATCTTGAGCATTAATGCCTATTCCTATTAGTATTTCTCTAAATCTTTGGTAGCATACTTCGCCGTTAAATTCCATAACTGTTGGTAGAAGTATTGCATTTGCAATTCCATGTGGTGTGTCATATACTGCTCCTAATTGATGAGCCATTGAGTGTACTATTCCAAGTCCTACATTTGAGAAGCCCATTCCTGCTATATATTGCGCCATTCCCATGTTCTCAATTGCTGTTTCATCTTTTTCATTAACTGCTGCTGGTAAGTTTTCGAAAATCATTTGAATTGCTTTCATATGGAACATATCTGACATGGTATTATGTGCCTTTGTTATATATCCCTCTATAGCATGTGTTAAAGCATCCATTCCTGTTGCAGCTGCTATTGATTTTGGCATTGATGCCATTAATTCTGAGTCTATTATTGATAAAACTGGTATATCATTTGGGTCAACACATACCATTTTTATTTCTCTTTTTTCATCTGTTATAACATAGTTTATTGTAACTTCTGCTGCTGTTCCTGCTGTTGTTGGAAGTGCAATAATTGGCATACATTTATTTTTTGTATTAGACAGTCCATTTAGAGATACAACATCACTTCTTTCTGGGTTTGTCATTAATATTCCTATTCCCTTTGCTGTATCTATACTAGAACCTCCACCTACTGCTATTATGCAATCTGCGCCTGATTGTTTACATTTTTCTACACCATTTAATACATTCTTTATTGTAGGATTTGGTTTTACATCTGAATAAATTTCATATGAAATTGCAGCTTCATCTAGTACATCTGTTACTTTTTTTGTAACTCCTGCCTCTAATAATGCTTTATCTGTTACCACTAAAGATTTTTTAAAACCTCTATTTTTAACTTCTTCTGGCAATACTTCTCTTGCCCCTTTTCCAAAATATGATGTTTCATTTAAAACAAATTTTTTTACTGACATAATTTACCTCCTAAAATTGTTGTTGTAATTATTATACCAATGTTTTAAATTATTACAAGAGACTTTGGCAATTTTTTTATTTTAAAAATCCACTTATAATCTGTTCTTCCGCTTCCTTTTCTGTTAGCCCTAAAGTCATAAGTTTTGTTATCTGCTCTCCTGCTATTTTTCCTATTGCCGCTTCATGTATTAGGTTTGCTTCTAGGTTGTTTGCTTCTATTTGTGGGCTTGCTATTATTTTGGCATTTTCCATTATTATTGCATCACATTCAACATGTCCAAAACATTTTGAATTTCCTTCTACTCTTGATAGGAATTCTTGTCTTGAATTATTGTCAGCTACTGACCTTGAAGTTACATGAGTACTTGCATTTTTTCCATTTAGTTTTACTTCAAAAACTGTTTTTGCAAATTGCTCTCCATGTGTCATTATTCTTTCTGTTACAACTAGGTTTGCATCTTCAGCCACATAGCCTAAAGTTTCTCTTATAGTTGAGTCTACTCCTTTTATTTGTACAGACTCCATTTCAAATGTTGCACCCTTTTTTAGGTCTATTACAGTTTGCGGATTTAGTACTCTCTTGCCTGTTCCTTCGCCTTCTCCATAATGCTTTTCTATATATTTTACTTTTGAGTTTTCCTCTAAGAAAAATCTGTGTATTCCATCATGTCTTGAATCTGAACAAGTACTATTGTGTATACCACACCCTGCAACTATTACTACATCTGCATTTTTGCCTATGTAGAAATCATTATATACTATATCTGTTAGTCCTCCTTGTGTTATTATTACTGGTATGTGAACACTTTCATTTTTTGTATTCTCTTTTATTATTATATCTATTCCCGGCTTGTCCGTTTTTGTTACTATATTTATATTTTCTGTAACATTACGTTCTACTCCTTTGCCATTTTCTCTTATGTTATATGCACCCATTGGTGTTTTTTCTATATCTGCTATTTCTTTTAATAAATTTTTCTCTATATTATCCATTTTGCTGCCCTCCTTTAACGCATTTACAATTACTTTTATATAGTAAGTCTGGCAATATTTCTTCTTTTACTCCTATCTTTGAAACTTCTCCATTTGCAATTACTATTATTTCATCTGCTATGTTTAATATTCTTTCTTGATGTGAAATAATAACTATTGAACCATTTATTTCATTATGCATTTTTTCAAATAGTTCTATTAGATTATTAAAGCTCCATAAGTCTATCCCTGCTTCCGGCTCATCAAATACAGTAAGTTTAGTTTTTCTTGCTGCAACAGATGCTATTTCAATTCTTTTTAATTCTCCTCCTGATAAACTGGCATCTACTTCTCTATTTACATATTCTTTTGCACATAGTCCTACACTAGATAGGTATTCACAAATTTCATTAAACTTAATGTCTTTTCCTGCTGATAATGTTATTAAATCCTTAACTGTTATTCCCTTAAATTTTACAGGTTGCTGAAATGCAAATCCAATTCCTTTTTTTGCCCTCTCCGTTATACTTAAATTGGTTATATCTTCTCCATTAAACAAAATCTGTCCTTCTGTTGGCTTATATATCCCCATTATAATTTTAGCAAGAGTTGATTTACCTCCTCCATTAGGTCCTGTAATAGCAACAAATTTGCCTTCATCTATATTTAAATTTATATTTTTTAAAATATCTTTTCCATCTTTATGATAACTAACATTTTTAAGTTCTAACATATGTACCTCCTTTTTCATTGGTATTTTATATTGTATCATAAAATCAATAAAAATACCAATAGGAAATTATCATTTTAGTTCAATCATAAATCCCTATTGGTCCTATTCACCTATATATCTCCGCCATATGCAATTAATACAAATCCTGAAGTACCACCAGTTGCATAATGTCTTCCACTGGCTACATCTCCTGGTCCTCCACTTCCAACAATAACTTGATATTGCTTACCTGGTTCTACATTTACATATTTACTATCATATCCTCCACTGTTTCCTCCACTTCCTATTTGAACCCAGGTGTAATCTGAATCATAATAGTGGTGACTTAGTCCTCCTTTTCCATAGTTTCCTGTCTTTTTATCAAATGATAGATCAAATCCAGCACCTCCTGCTAAATCCGCATCAAAATTTTCTCCTTTTTTAGAGTTTCCCATATTACCATTAGGAGAACCTAACGCTCCTTGTGTAAAAATAAATTTATCGGTACTTGCATCTCTTACTCTTATCCTTCCATATGCACCTTTTCCACCAGTTGCTGTTATTAAATCACCAAATGATGTATCTCCTCCGATTATTTGCAGTATATGAAGTTTCTGCT
The DNA here is from genome assembly GCA_964468015.1 of uncultured Clostridium sp. Classification (GTDB taxonomy): domain Bacteria; phylum Bacillota; class Clostridia; order TANB77; family CAG-508; genus UMGS1864. The sequence continues at coordinate 6,379 of CAYXUA010000070.1, forward strand.
TCCGCCATATTTGCTCTACAAACTAATGTTAACGCTTCTGCACCTCCTCCACATACAGCTACTCTTATTCTCGTTACTCCTTGTGGACAAGTCCAAGTATATGTTCCAGCAGTTGTCCAACTTTGTTCTGTGTATTCTGGTTTTGAGCTTTTCACTACTATGGTCACACTAGCGCTTGCTGTTGCTCCTGTTGCTTTGGTTACTGTACATTTTATAATATGTGTTCCTACTGCTAATGTATTTGTATTGGTTATCTGTTTATTACTATGGCATGTATCTTGATAAAGTGTACTAGTTATTGTTGCATTTCCATTTTTATTAACCGTAAAATATTCGCTCATTGCATGACTATCTCCTTGTGTTATTGTTGCTGTTCCACTTGCTGTTACTGTTGGTTTATTTACATCTATATATAATCTTTCTGCACTAGACCATGCTCCTATATTTGTTGCATTATCTATTGCTCTGAAATATACATAGTATCCTGCATAATTTGTATTAAATACTTTGCTCTTATCATTCGCTGTTGCTCCTACTTTACCGGTTGCTACTGTTGCTGTTGTTGGCACTGTACTGCTACTTGTTAGATAGTATTCATAATATGCGATTCCACTTCCTGTTTCTGTTGGTACTGTACTCACACTTATTGTTCTACTTGTACTATATGCTGTATTTCCTCCTGTTATTTTAGGTGCTGTTGGTGCTGTTTTATCTATCTTGCTTATTGTCAAGCTTGCTGCTGTTCCACTTTGGTTGCTACTGTCTATTAGTCTTGCTTTTACTGTACAATTGCTACTTATTGTTACTGCGCTTGTGTATGTGCTCCATGTGCTTCCTCCATCTTTACTTATTTGTTTGGTTAAGCCTGTTGTATCACTTGGCCATGTTACAGTTACTGTTATGTTTTGATTTGTCCATGCCGTTGTGCTTGGCGTTATTTTTATTACTCCTTCTCCTCCTGCTATACTACTTGTTGTTTTGTTTCCTATGTTTATTATTGTTTCATTTCCTGCATGATCTACGGCTTTCATTTTTAGCGTATAACTTGTCCCTTGTGTTAATCCCGTATATGTGTAACTACTTGTTGCTAGTGTACTATTATTCTGCCATGTTGCTCCATTATCTTTACTGAAGTAATATCCTTTTATTCCACTGCTTCCATTTGTACTTGTTGCTTCTTGGTCCGTTGTACTTCCACTTATTGTTATACTATTACTTGTTATTTCTATTATTTTCGCTTCAAACACTTTTGGCGCTAATTTATCTATGTTTGTTATTTTTAATGTCGCGCTTGTTACTTCTCCTATTTCACTTGTTATTCTTGCTCTTATTGTACAATTTTCTTTTATTGTTACTTGGCTG
>CAYXUA010000071.1:0-7608 GCA_964468015.1 uncultured Clostridium sp.
TTTTTATATGGATGTAAAACCCACAATTAAATTAATGATTATTTCTGTTTTGTTTTTTTGCTTTTCTACAATCAGGGCATCTTACTGGATCATTTTCAAATCCTTTTTCAGCATAAAATGCTTGCTCGCCTTCTGTAAAAACAAATTCAGCGCCACAATCTTTGCATACTAATGTTTTATCAGCCATTTATAGTTTCCTCCTTTTTAGAAATTTAATTTAATAATTGGACACTTATATTCTAAAAAGAAAGATAAAGTCTAAATTAATTAAATTTTATATGGTTTATTATAGCATGCTCTAAAAAAATATACAAGGAAAAATAATCGGAAAACTTAAAAAAGTTTTCCGATTTGAGACAAATTACCAAGATTCAGAATGAACAATAACTACATTCGGTTGGCTAGTAGTAACAGTTTGTGTAGAAGAAGGAACAACAACTACTTTCTGGTTTTGACGACTCATATAACTAGCATAAGCTGCATCAAGAGCTATACTAGCAAGGTCTTCTAATTCGAGTTCGTGTCGAAGGTAAGACCATCTATAAGCAGCAGGGCCGCCAAAGTAATTGCTCAAATAATAAGGTCCATAGTAATATCCACCGTAGAAATGGCTTTTATAGTGATGATAATCTGCGTATGGTCTATTTCTTCGTTCAGTACGCCTATTATTTTTTGCAACTGAATTTTGATGAATCTTCTTCTGCATTTGTGTCATAGCAGGCCGACGATTGTTATTAGGTCTTGGTTTTTCTCTAGCAAATGCCAGAGTAGGGATAAGTGCTGTAATTGCCATTACAATAGCGATTGCAACTGCCATCAATTTTTTCTGTCTCATAAAAGATTCCTCCTTGCTGTAAAATAATATATGTAAATAGAATCTATATAAATAAGCAAATAGCTTAATTACTTTTATTATACAACATTTATCCAAATATTGCAAATTTAATAAATGAAAAGAGATTCTATAATGATAGAATCTCTTTTTCAGAAACGGACATTATAATTTGTCGAAATGGATGCAACCATCTTGAACACCGATATACCTATACTCTTGGTATAAAGCAGAAATAATTTTTTTCAGTCTCCTTTTAGTTACATCTTTGCCATAAGGTTTAATGTGCCTTCCTTTGCTTAAGCCCTCAAGCCAAATAAACAATGCAGACTCCTCATCGTCTAAACTGTTAATAAAGTTTTGCCTATATAAATTATAGTCATATACTACAGGAACTTGAGGAACACAAGGTCTATTAATGATATGACCAGTAATAATAGGCGGATACCAGTGCCAGCCGCGATGATGTCTTCTTTTGGCTAAAGCAGTAGAGGGGGCAGCAATAGATAATACAAAACTTAATACCAAAGCAAATGCTGCAAACTGAGTTAACCGTTTCTTCATGATGTTTCCTCCTTGTTGTCAAAATATCTATGTAAAAAGCTTAAAGCTAATATATACATTATACTACAAAAGTTATTTAAAATCAAATTTGCCATATTCGAAAATATGTGATAGAATAACAAACATCAAAAAATGTCATATAATATATAATAAGGAAAGGTGATTTAAAATGGAAAATTCAATAGCAATAGTTCTTGCCGCAGGCAAAGGAACAAGAATGAAGTCTGAGAAATCAAAACAAGTACATAAAATACTAGGAAAAGAAATAGTTTTAAGAGCAGTAGAAAATGCTAAGAAAGCTGGAATAGAAGAGATAATAACAGTTGTTGGTTATAAGAAAGAACAAGTACAAGAGGTTTTAAAAGATTCTGTAAAATATGCAATACAAAGTGAAATGTTAGGAACAGGTCATGCTGTAATGCAAGCAAAAGAATATTTAGAGGGAAAACAAGGGAAGGTAGTAGTACTAAATGGAGATGTTCCAATACTAAGACCAGAAACAATTCAAAAATTAATTGAAAAAAGTATAGCCAATAAGGAATATGCCACACTATTAACTGCAATATATGATAATCCTTATGGATATGGAAGAATAATAAGAGATGATGGAGGAAATGTTGCAGCAATAGTAGAAGAAAAAGATGCAAACGAACAACAAAGAGAAATAAAAGAAATAAATGCAGGAATATATTGTTTTGATATACAAGAATTATTAAAAGCACTAGACGAAATAAATAATGACAATGCAAGTGGAGAATATTATATAACAGATGTAATAAAAATAATGAACGACAAAGGACTAAAAACAGGAGCAATGATAGTAGAAGACAACACAGAAATACTAGGTGTAAATGATAGAGTTCAATTAGAAATATTAACAAGAATATTAAGACTTAGAATAAATGCAGAACATATGAAAAAAGGTGTAACAATAGAAGATATAAATACAACATATATATATGATGATGTAGAAATTGGAACAGACACAGTAATACATCCAAACACAACAATAAAATCAGATGTAAAAATAGGAGCAAACTGCGAAATTGGTCCAAATGCATATATTAGAGAAAAAAGTAGAGTAGCTAATAATGTGAAAATAGGAAATTTTGTAGAAATAAAGAATACAAAAGTAGGAGAAGGAACAAAAGTACCACATTTCATATATTTAGGAGATTGCGAAGTAGGAGAACACTGCAACATAGGTTGTGGAACAATAACTTGCAATTATGATGGTTTCAATAAGAGCAAAACAATAATAGGAGATAATGCATTCATAGGTTCAAATACAAACTTAGTAGCACCAGTAACAGTAGGAAATAATGTATTTGTAGCAGCAGGTTCAACAATAACAGACGATGTACCAGATTATGCGTTAGCAATAGCAAGACAAAAACAAACTAATAAAGAAAATTGGAATAAAAAATAAAAAAAGAAGTGCCCAGACAAGTATTAAATATATTATTTAATACTTGTCTGGGCACTTCTTTTTAATTTATGAAAGTTACTACATTTTTTGTTCGCCAGGAATAATGTAATCAACAACACCATAAATTAATGCACCTATTATTGCAGCAAGCCAAGATATTGAGTAACCTGCAACAAAATATTGTGTAAGGTAAAGAGTAACAACAGCAAGAACAAATCCTACAAATCCTTTACCGAATGGGCTAGCATGAAGTCCTGTAAATTTAACAATTAAATAGTCCATAACAGTAAGAACAACTGCAGCAAGTGCTAGTGACCATATATTGTTTATATGAAATCCAGGTGTGAAAAAGGCTGTAATAGCAAGAACAATTGCAGCGGCAATTAATCTACCTACAATTTGTCCCACTGTTCCCATTGTACTACCTGTATTTGCTTGATTGTTTTCCATGTTTTTAACCTCCTTTAATGCCAAATGATAATTTATAATTGCAAATATATTATTCTCAAAAATAAATTATCTATTCAAGTATAGTTTAAGAAAAAATGCGAAAAATATACTTGGAAATTAAAAAAATGGAGGATAACATGTTAATAACTTTTATAAGAGCAATTATATTATACATACTGGTACTTTTAGTCATGAGAATGATGGGAAAAAGAGAGATAGGACAATTACAACCATTTGAACTTGCAATCTCTGTAATGATTGCAGACCTTGCTTCTACTCCAATGGCAGATGTAGGAATACCAATATTTGATGGTATAATACCAATACTTGCCTTGCTTGTAATGCATCTTATAATATCGGCATTGAATTTAAGAAGTATAAATATAAGGAAAGTAATCTGTGGAAAGCCAAGTATATTAGTATATAGAGGAAAAATTGATGAAAAAGTACTAAAAAAGGAAAAATTTACAATAAATGAATTGCAAGAAAGATTGAGAGGTAACAATGTATTTAGTTTGGCAGATGTTGAATACGCTATACTGGAAACAAGTGGTCAAATAACTGTAATACAGAAGCCAGAAAAAAGAGGAACAATTCCAGAAGATTTTGGAATTGTTCCAGAGTATGAAGGACTAGCTTATGATTTAATAGTGGATGGGAAAATAATGTATGAGAATCTAAAGCAATTAGGAAAAAATGAAATATGGTTACAAAAAGAAGTAGAAAAAGAAAAAGTTAAGCCAAATGATGTATTACTTATGACAATAGATGGAAAAGGTCAAATCTTCTGCCAGAAAAAGGAGGAGAAATGAGAGATAGTTTAGTTATATTATTGATAATTATTATTGTTATAATTGGAAATGTCATTTCTCAAAATATATTAGAAAAAGATAGCGAGAATTTAATTAATGAATTAGAGGTACTACAGCAGCAATTAGAAACAGAAGAGGCAAAACATATAGTAGAGGACATCTATAAATTATGGGAAGAGACAGAAGAAAGATGGTCAATAATAGTTTTGCATCAAGAATTAGATTCCATAAAAACAGCAATTCTTGGAGTTAAATCAGGGATTGAAAGTAATGATTTAGATTATAGTTATCAGCAAATTCAAAATTCAATATTCTTAGTTGGGCACATAAAAGAAAAAGAAGATCTAAAATGGAAAAATATTTTTTAAGAGGTAAAACTTGAAAAATTATGTAAACAATGGTATAATATAATAGATTGCCAAGAGAAATATATATAAAAGGGGGAGTCTACCATTGAATATATATAAAAAGAGAAATATTGAATTTGCTAAGATGTTATATGAGCAGGGTAGATACAAAGAAGCGGAAGTAATAATAAAAGATAATTTAGTAAATGCTGAATCAAAATATATAATGGGAAAAATATGTCTAAATACAGCTCGTATTGACGAGGCAAAAAATTGGTTTAGAGAAGCTATAACTAATAATTACAAATGGATATCACCAAGAATTGAATTAGCTAGAATATTTGTAAGAGAAGGATTATATGAAAAGGCCGAAAAGGAATATTGTGTCTGCTTAAATAGAGAGCCTAAAAATGCTAATTTAAAAATAGAGGCAGCTAAGTTATATATTTCAATAAATAATAATGAAAAAGCTGAAAAATTAATCGAAAAGGCTTTGAGATTAAAACCATATGATGAAAATATTCTAAAAAAAGCACTGGAAGCATATGACAATATGCACAACTATAATAAAATGTATGATATTTGTGAAGAATTGACAAATAAAAATGCAGTAGGGGCAAATGAATATAAAACAATTGAAGCTATTGCAAGAACATATTTTAGTTTAGGAAAATATGATAAAACTTTAGCGGTTTTCTCTGGAAAAACAGAAGATACAATGACAAGAATAATGGCGAATTTATATAAAAGAAGAATATATTGTATATTAAGTAAAGATGAAGAACAGGCTAAAATGTATCAGATTATATTAGATAATTTAGAAGCATCTTATGGAGAAGAAGGAAGAATAAAACATATAGAAAGACATTTAAAGGACGATAAAAACAAAGAAAAACATGGAGTATTCATAAAAAATTTATCAGAAGTAATTGAAGCGGTAAAAAATGCAGAAAAAGTGAAGCAAAGGGGAAAAGACTGTGATGTTTATTGCATAAAATTAAAAGGTTGCGGTTATGAAGGTGGAAATAAAGGAGATGGACATACATTAGACTATGTAACTTTAGTAACCATGCCAGATACTTACAAACCAATTACACTATTCCCAAGCGATAAAATAGAATTAAGAATGCCAAAAAGAGAAGCATGTAAAGGAATTATAGAACAAAGAGAAGCATGTGAAAGATAGAATACATAAACTCACTTATACAAAGTTTTAGTATAAGTGAGTATTTTATTGCAAAATTTAATACACATATGATAAAATGTGTTTGAATAAATGAGAGAGGAGAAAATGATGGGGAATATAGAAGAATTAAAGCAAATTGCTAAAAAAGTAAGAAAAGGAATTTTAGAAGAAGTATATTCAGCTCAATCGGGACACCCAGGCGGGGCTTTATCAGTGGCTGATATATTAACTGTGCTATATTTTAATGAAATGAATATAGATGAAAAAAATCCACAAATGGAGGGTAGAGATAGACTAGTTCTATCTAAGGGACATGCTTCAGCTGCTTTGTATTCTGTTCTTGCTAATAAAGGATTTTTTGAGTTAAGTGAATTGAAAAGTTTTAGAAATATAAATAGTAATTTACAGGGACATCCAGATAAAAATAAGGTGCCAGGTGTAGATATGACAACTGGTTCATTGGGGCAAGGTTTATCTGCTGCAAATGGAATGGCTATGTCAGCTAAATTAAGAAAACAAGATTATAGAGTATATTGTATACTTGGTGATGGAGAAATTGAAGAAGGTCAAGTTTGGGAAGCGGCAATGGCAGCAGCGCATTATAAATTAGATAATTTATGTGTTATTGTAGACAACAACAATTTGCAAATAGACGGAGAAATTGGAAAAGTAATGAGTTCATATCCGATAGATGAGAAATTTGCAAACTTTGGTTTTGAAGTAATGAATATAGATGGAAATGATATAGATGAAATAATAAAAGCTTTTGAAGTAGCAAGAAAAATAAAAGGAAAGCCAACCGCAATTATAGCAAAAACAGTAAAAGGTAAGGGCGTATCATTTATGGAAAATCAAGCAGGATGGCATGGAAAGGCACCAAAAGAAGAAGAATATATACAAGCTATAAATGAAATAGAAGAGAATTAAGGAGGAAAAAAGAGTATGGAAAAAATGGCAACAAGAGAAAGTTTTGGACAAGAATTAGAAAAGCTAGGAAAAGAGAATGAGAAAATAGTTGTATTGGATGCAGATTTATCTACAGCAACCAAAACAAATATATTTGCTAAAAGCATTCCAGAAAGATTTTTCGATATGGGAATAGCAGAGCAAAATATGGTATCAACCGCTGCTGGAATGGCTGCATGTGGTAACATACCTTATGTAAGTACATTTGCAATGTTTGCAGCTGGTAGAGCATATGACCAAATAAGAAATAGTGTATGCTATCCAAAGTTAAATGTAAAAATCTGTGCGACACATGCAGGAATAACAGTAGGAGAAGATGGAGCAACACATCAAATGATAGAGGATATTGCACTAATGAGAGCAATACCAAATTTAACAGTAATGTGTACTTCAGATGATACTCAAACAAGATGGGCTGTAAGAAAAATTTCAAAAATGGATGGACCTGTATATTTAAGATTATGCAGATTAGCAACTCCTGTAATATATAATGAAAATACGGAATTTGAAATAGGAAAGGCAGTTCAAATAGGAGAAGGAACAGCTGCGACTGTATTTGCAACAGGGGTAACTGTAAGTGAAGCTCTAAAAGCAAAAGAAGAATTACAAAAAATAGGAATAGATATAAGAGTGATTGATATTCATACAATAAAACCAATAGACAAAGAAATGATTATAAAATGTGCAAAAGAAACAGATAAATTAATTTCAATAGAAGACCATAATATAATAGGTGGTTTAGGTAGTGCAATTGCAGAAGTATTAACAGAAAGTGAGCCTAAGAAATTGATAAGATTGGGAATAAGGGATACTTTTGGAAAATCTGGAAAAGCAGAAGAATTAATGACATATTTTAACATAACAAGCAAAAACATAGTGAATTCCGTAGTAAACGGGTGAAATTCCATAAAAAAACAAAAAAAGAGAAAACAAAAAGAAATATTACAAAAAGCGATATAAAAACAAAAATTTATATCGTTTTTTTACTTGTAGGATATTGCAAAAAAATAATTATTATATTA
>CAYXUA010000072.1:0-7580 GCA_964468015.1 uncultured Clostridium sp.
ATCTGTATATCATTAATAGCTTTAGTGATAGTTGCAATAATTTTTGTTGTAGCACCTAATTATATGAAAGAAGAAGACGATGGAAAAATTCATTTGTTAATAAATAATAAAAACTTAACCAGCTCAGAAAGATTAACAAATGATATTCTAATTGAAAATGGAGTTATATACTTGTCAAAAGATGATATAGCTAGATTTTTTGATAAATATATATATTATGATGAAAAATATAATCAATATATAACAACCTCAAATACAAAGGTGGCAACAATAGGAGTTGGAGAATATAAAATGGAGGTTAATGGAATAAGCTCAGCAATAGCAGGAACTGTTATTGAAAGGAATGGAATAGTATATTTGCCATTCTCAGAAATGACAGAGGTATATAATGTAGAAATACAAAATATAGTAGAGACAAATACTGTTGTGGTTGATTCATTAGACAGAGAGCAAAAGCAAGCAGAAGCTTCTAAGAATTTGAGTGTAAAACTAAAAACAAAATTCTTTTCAAGAACTTTAGATAAAGTAGAAAAAGGAGAGAAAGTAGTAGTAATATCACAAACAGATGATGGTTGGTCAAAAGTTAGAACATCAAATGGAAAAATAGGATATGTAAAGACTAATAAATTAAAAAATGAAACAATAGTAAGAGAGAATTTAGAAGAAACTAAACAAATAGCAGATGAAAAAATAAGCATTATGTGGGATTATTATTCAGAAAGCAAAGTTGCACCAGATAGAACAGGTACAACAATTGAAGGCGTAAATGTTGTATCTCCATCTTTCTTTGTATTAAAGAAATTAGGAAAAGGTGAAATAATAGATAAAGTTGGAGAAAATGGAAAAGAGTATATAGAATGGGCAAAAGGGAATAATTATAAAGTATGGGCAATGTTTGCAAATGATTCTATGATTGAAACAACAAGTGAAATAATTAATGATTATAAAATAAGAAAACAAACAATAGAAAAAATAGTGGATTTAGCAGTAAAATATGGCATTGACGGGATAAACTTAGATTTTGAAAATATATACCAAGAAGATAAAGAGGCATATACTAGATTTGTAGTAGAATTATACCCAAGACTAAAAGATGTAGGTATGACACTAACAGTTGATGTAACAGCTCCAGACGGAGGAGAAACATGGTCATTGTGCTATGATAGAGATGCTTTAGCAGATAATTGTGATTATTTAGTATTTATGGCTTATGATCAAAACAATGCAAGTAGCACAAAAGCCGGACCAGTAGCAGGATATAACTGGGTAAGAACAAACGTAGAAAAGTTTTTAGGTCAAGAAGCAGTGGCTAAAGAGAAATTAATATTAGCGATACCATTCTATACAAGAGTATGGACAGAAGACTCAGAGGGGAAATTAGTAAAGCAACCAGGAATAGTAAATATGAAGGATATTGGTTCTGTAATAGCTGGAAAAGGTGATACAACTTGGGATGAAACAACTAGACAAGATTATATAGAATATAAGCAAGGTAAGAATACCTGCAAAATATGGATTGAAAATACAAAATCTATAAAAGAAAAATTATTATTGGTAAAAGAAAAAGATTTAGCAGGAGTTGCCTTCTGGGAGAAAGATAGAGAGTCAAGTGATGTGTGGCCATTAATTAATGAAATAATATTTGAAAATAAATAGAAAGGAAAAGTGAATTAGAATGCACGAATTTAGAACACATAAATGTTCAGACATAAGAGTAGAACATGTAGGACAAAAAATTAAATTAGCAGGATGGGTAGAAGTTGTTAGAGATTTAGGAGGAGTTGTATTTATCGATTTAAGAGACCAACATGGAATAACACAAGTTGTTGTATCTGGAAATGATGAATTAGTAGAAATGGCAAGTAGAATTCCTAATGAATCTACAATAAGTGTATTAGGAACAGTAAGAAAAAGAGATGAAGAAACAGTAAATAAGAACATTGTAACAGGAGAAGTAGAACTATTTGCAGAGGAAATAACGATATTAGGAAAAAGACTTAAAAACTTACCTTTTGAAGTAAACACAGATAAAGAAGTAAGAGAAGACTTAAGATTACAATATAGATTTTTAGATTTAAGAAATGACAGATTAAAAGAAAATCTAATCTTAAGAGCAAAAGTATTACAATATATAAGAAGTCAAATGATTGAAAGAGGATTTTTAGAAGTACAAACTCCAATACTAACAAGCTCATCACCAGAAGGAGCAAGAGATTATTTAGTACCAAGTAGAGTGCATCCAGGAAAATTCTATGCTTTACCACAAGCACCACAACAATTTAAACAATTATTAATGGTATCTGGAGTAGATAAATATTTCCAAATAGCACCTTGCTTTAGAGATGAAGATGCAAGAGCAGATAGAGCACCAGGTGAATTCTATCAATTAGATATGGAAATGGCATTTGCAACACAAGAAGATGTTTTTGGTGTAATTGAAGAAGTAATGTACAATGTATTTAAAGAATTTTCAAATATAAAAGTTGGAGATTACCCATTCCCAAGAATACCATACAGAGAAGCTATGATGAAATATGGTTCAGATAAACCAGATTTAAGAAATCCATTAATAATACAAGATATAACAAATATATTTGAGAACACAGATTTTAAAGCTTTTGCAGGAAAAATTGTAAGAGTAATAGTTGTTCCAAATGGAGCAGAAAACCCAAGAAGTTTCTTTGAAGGAATGACAGATTTTGCAGTTCAAGAATGTAAAGCAAAAGGTCTAGCATGGCTTAAAGTAAACGAAGATAGAACATTACAAGGACCAATAGCTAAATTTATAAATGAAGAAGCAACAGAAAAAATGCTTACACAAATTTCAGCTAAAGCAGGAGATGCGATATTCTTCATAGCTGAACAAACGGGAATAGTAGAAAAATTAGCTGGTCAAATAAGAACAGAATTAGGAATTAGATTAGACATACTAGAAAAAGACATATACAGATTCTGCTGGATAGTTGATTTCCCAATGTATGAATTATCTGATGAAGGAAAGATAGAATTTTGTCACAATCCATTCTCAATGCCACAAGGTGGACTAGAAGCTCTAAATACAAAAGAACCACTAGATATACTAGCATATCAATATGATATAGTATGTAATGGAATAGAATTATCTTCAGGTGCTGTAAGAAATCATGACCCGGAAATCATGATAAAAGCATTTGAAATTGCTGGATATGATAAAACAGTAATTGAAGAAAAATTCCCAGCATTATTTAATGCTTTCCACTATGGAGCGCCACCACATGCGGGAATTGCACCTGGTATAGATAGAATTTTAATGATGTTAAAAGATGAACAAAATATAAGAGAAGTTATTGCCTTCCCAATGAACAGTAAAGCAGAGGATTTATTAATGGGAGCACCAGGTAAAGTAACTGATAAACAATTAGAAGAAGTTCATATAAAAATAGTAGAAGAATAAAAAAACAGGAATATTTATAGTATCACTTGCATATAATGTGTAAAAAACATGGGAGGTGGTACTATAAATATTTGTTATGTTAAACAAATGGATTATCTTGATGAGATAATAAGCCCTAAAAATCAAAAACTGCCATATTTTCTTAAATGGTTAATATATAGTTATAAAAAGATTTGCAAGGTATTTACAATTAAACAGGTAGAGGATAAAAAGGTAATAATTATACCAACAAATACTACTAATAAACTTATGAATAAGTGGATAAAATATTTAAGTAATGTTTTATATAATAATAATCTTGACACATTAGTCTTATCAAATACTTTAAAAAGTGTACAAGGTATAAAAGAGGGACTTAGTAAGGAAAATATCAATATTTTAGAAGGTAAGATACTAAAAGAAAACTTAGTTGTAAAGATTGTAGAGTATATAGCCAATGAAATGAATGAGAATGTTAATAATTTAGAGGTAACATTATTAGTTAATGAGAATAAGAAAATATACATAGAGAGCATTTTAGCTTTGGCAGAGAGAACTAGAAATATAAAGTTAGTAACTAACAATGTGGATGATTTCAAGAGTTTAGAACAAAAGATGCAAGAACTATTTGGAATTCTTATAAGAGTGACTAACAACAAAAGAAAAAGTTTGGAGAAATCTAGATTAATAATTAATCTAGATTTTCCAGAGGAATTGGTAAATAAATATGCAATCAACCCAGATGCTATAATAGTAAATATAAGTAATCAGATTAGTATAAGGGCTAAAAAGTTTTCAGGAATAAATGTGCATGACATGAAGTTATTAATTCCGAATGGGTATAATAGTGAGTTTGAAAAAAACAGTATATACAATGACTTCAATTCTAATGAAATTTATGAGGCTTCTATAATGAATATGAACTTTGATGAAGTTCAGAAAAGACTAGTTAAAGATAAGGTTTTCATAAGCTCTTTAATTGGTGTTAATGGAGTTATTAATAAAAAAGAATTTGAAGAAAAATGTGAAAATTATGTAAAATCTATTGACAAAATGTCGAGATTAAACTAATATATTAAATTAATAAATGTCAATAAAGGAGACAAAGAAAATGGAAGAAAAAGAAGTTTTATTAACACAAGAAGGTTATGATAATTTAGAGAAGGAGCTTGAGTTTTTAAAGACTGAGAAAAGAAGTGAAATTTCTGAAAGAATAAAGGTTGCTTTAGGTTTTGGAGATTTGTCTGAAAATTCTGAGTATGATGAGGCTAAGAATGCCCAAGCTTCAAATGAGATAAAGATAGTAGAGCTTGAAAATAAGTTAAGATATGCTAGGATTATAGATGAGTCTGAAATTGATACAAAGACTGTTCAAGTTGGAAATAAGGTTAAAATATTGGACATGGAGTTTGATGAGGAATTAGAGTATACAATAGTTGGTTCTACCGAGGTGGATTTGTCTTTGAATAGAATTTCAAATGAGTCTCCTATTGGAGCTGCTTTGTTGGGTGCTAAGAAGAATCAAATTGTTGAGGTTAATGTGCCAGCAGGAGTTATGAAGTATAAGATTGTTGGGATTTCTAAATAGAGTTAGTAGTTGACTTAAAAAGGACGCTGCCTAAGAGAAGTTGAGTAATGTGGAGATATAAAATAGGCCGTCTCAGCGAATGAGGAAAACGGACATATAAAAATTTATTCCATTCCTCGGCTTCTTCCATGTTCGACAAATTCTAACCCTCAAGTAAATGAGCCTCTCGCTGTTTGCGCTTCCTCATTTACTTGAGGGTAAGATTTTGTACGAACATTCCAGGGCGCATTCGTCATTGCATAAATTTTTATATGTCCGTTTTCCTCATTCGCTGAGACTACTCTATAGGAGCGGGGAAGCTTTTTTGGCTTAATTTACATAAAACACTTCCATTTTTTCTCAGATTGTGTTATAATATTAATGTTAGAGAAAAAATGAGAGAGTTAAAAAGGAGAAAGTAATATGGAAAAAAACGATAAAATATTTGTATTTGGACACAAGAACCCAGACACAGATTCTATTTGTTCATCTGTTGTTATGGCTAATTTGCGTTCTAAATTAGGAGAGAATGTAGAAGCGGTAAGATTAGGAGAATTAAATAAAGAAACAGCATTTGCGTTTAAGCATTTTGATATAGAACCACCAAGATTAATTGATAAATTAGAAGAGGGAAGTAATGTTATATTAGTAGACCATAATGAATTTGCTCAAAGTGCTGATGGTATCGAGAATGCTAATATTAAAATGTTAGTAGACCATCATAGAGTGGCTGATTTTAAAACATCAGAACCTGTATATATGTTTTCAGAACCAGTTGGTTGTACAGGTACAATATTATATAAATTATATAATATGAATGGTGTTGAAATTGATAAAAAAATGGCTTCTTTAATGTTAAGTTCAATTGCTTCTGATACATTGTTATTTAAATCACCAACATGTACACAAGATGATATTAGAGCAGCAGAAGCATTACAAAAAATAGCTGATGTAGATATAAGCACATATGGTTTAGAGATGTTAAAAGCTGGTACAGATTTAGATGATTTAACTGAAGAGCAATTAATAAGCTTAGATGCTAAAGAATTTAATTCAGGAGATGTGAAATTTAAAATAGCACAAATTAACACAGTAAGTATTCCAGATGTATTAAGAAGACAAGAACAATTAGAAGAGGCTATAAATAAAACTGTAAAAGATGAAGGTCTAGATTTATTTGTATTTGCTATAACAGACATCCTAAACAGCAATTCAGAGTTAATTGCTATAGGAGATAGAACAGATATAGTAGAAAAAACATATAAATTAGAAAATAACAGAGCATTTGCAGAAGGTGTTGTTTCTAGAAAAAAACAATTATTACCTTTAATAACAGATAATATTTAATAATATAAAAAAAGAGTCCTCAAGGACTCTTTTTTGTGTGTTTGCTAATCATAATCAAAATGATTTAGCTAAGTTATAATTTTTATACGAACTATCATTTGTAACTTCTTTTATCACTTTAATAAAAGAAGGAAGAGTTACTTCACGGGTATTACCAGTTAATTCTATTTCTAAGAAAGCAAGGTTATTAGAAAATGGATAGATATCCAATTTGAAATATTGGTTTTTAAAAACAAAGCAATATCTCTTTTTAATAATTTGATGAAGATTAGTGTCTGCTTGTAGAAATAGAGATACATAATCTTTTTCAGAGATTTTTCTTTCGATTCCAATTCTTTTACCCTCAGAGAAATTTCGCTTTTCTGTATAGTAATAAGTGAAGTTGTTTCCAATACCTATTTGACGAATACGCCGTTCAATATCAATCTCTTTAGAGAATAAGTATGTTTGAACAATATCTAAACTAGTAAGGTCTACTTGTTTGGATATAAGTTCTAGGTTTGGGTATTCAATTAAGAATTTCTTTTGCTCTTCAATAGGAACAGGTTCACCAAGAACAGCACATATTTCAGCAATTAAACGATTGAGTTTCCCGGTAAAATCGGTGCTGTTATCAATTATTCGCAAATGCTGATGGCCGGTCCAAGCTTTAATAGTTTTATTGTCTAAAGCTATAGCTTGTTCTGGAGTTTCAGAACGAGCAGTGTTATTAGCTAAAGTATAGAACTCGGTAGCTCCGTTAGCGGCTGTTACAAGATGAAAAACGGCATCATATCTAGACATGGCAGTGGCTGTGGTTAAAGAAAATTTTGATAGAACTCTTTCAAAATCTTCATCAGGCAAGAACGCAGCAGCATCAATAATACCACGGTCATAGACTAAAATGATTTTGTCATTAGGCATTGTGTTTACAATTTTTTCATATAAATTTTCTTTTGAAATTTGTTTTGAAGTAATTGCATATTCGAAGTTAATTATATCTTCTTTACAAGCAGTCCAAGGATGTACACCGCTTATAATAAGTTCGGTAGCACTTTCGGGAATGATTAAAACTGTATAACCATGCTGAGCAAATATATTGCTAATTGCACTAAGCGCGGTAGTTTTCCCGGCACAAGGACCTCCTGTCAAAACAAATTTAAAAATCTTTTTTTCCATAGTAGCAACCTCCTTTAAGTCTTAAAAGATTAATTTATATGAAATGAAAAACATTAATTAAAACTGTAGGTATGAAAGAACAACCTATACTCAAAT
>CAYXUA010000073.1:0-7547 GCA_964468015.1 uncultured Clostridium sp.
ATGCTATAACCCCCTAAATCATCGACATTATGTTGATTTTTCTAATAAAATATGTTACAATTTAATGCAATGGAGTGATAAAATATGAAAAGATTTAAACAAAGTGAAACAAGTGAACTAGCTGAAATATTAAAAAATGATGGTGTAATAAGTGTTCCGACTGACACAGTATACGGAGTATGCTCAAGAATATGTTCAAAAAAAGCACATGATAATCTAGTAAAGACAAAAAATCGTCCTTATAATAAATTATTTCCTGTAATGTGTGCTGATGAAGAACAAATAAAAAGTACAGCTTTAGTAAATGAAAAAGCTGAACTTCTAATTCGTAAATTTATGCCTGGACCTATTACCCTTGTATTACCAAAACAACCGAATCTTTCTGAATACATAAACAATGGAGGTCCTACAATTGCAATTAGAATGGCAACTTCAAAACCTGTAGAAGATTTAATAAAAAAAACAGGTAGTCCTATATTTATGAGTAGTGCTAATCAAAGTGGCGAACCTGCATGTACTTCTTTGGATGAAATTGAAAAAGCATGTCCTACACTAGGTGGAATGATGGAGGGAGAAGTTTCCTTTGGGAAAGGAAGTACCATTGTTGATTGCACATCTGACACAATAAAAATTTTAAGAGAGGGGCCTATTTCATTAGAGCAAATCCTTGAAGCAATAAATAACTAATTTTAAGGAGTAATTATGAAAAAAGAAATAAGTAAATGTATTCTAGAAATATTTAAAAAATATTATGAACATTCAAAAAAAATTGCATGTTCTATTGAGGAAGGTCGAGTTTTTACAGATCATAATGAAGCACATATTAAAATGGTGCTAGATAAATCAAATACAGTTCTTAACTGTATTCAAAAATATATGCTATCGAAAAGCACTTTTATAAATGATTCCGATTATATTCCATTTTCAGCTAATATAAATACAAATATAATAACAGCAATTGCCTTAGCACATGACAGCGGAATGTGTGGTTTCGGATATACTTTTTGCAAAAATTCAAATGGCATTTATACTAAACTAGAAAATGGGTATTATCAAATGGACAATATTGATTACACTGATTATTCTCAAGTTCGAATTAATCACGGTTTGAATTCGGCAATAATAGTATTACAGAATCGTAAAGAATTAAAAGAACTTGGGTATTCTGATATTGAAGTCGATGAAATAGCAACAATATGTATGGCTCATTTTATTTCTACATCAGGGGTTATTGATTTAAATAGCAAACATAATTGGTCCGAATGTTTTTTAGAATCAATTCTGCTATATATGCATATAACAACGATAATAAGAACTGTCCGATATCCTTTAATAAAGAGCCTCTAGAAACTGATGAATATCTGAGTATTCTCGCAACCGAAACTTTAGCGATTCGTTTAGGAGATGTAAGTAGGGATTCAGGTCCAAATGCAGAATCTCAATCAGGCGAAATAGTATATGTAAATAGAGATAGTTTTAATAATAATGGAGATAGTATAGAAGTTGAACTAAAAAATGCACAGATAACTATAGGGAGTACTAATACTGCAATCACTTCTTTGAAATCCAAGCAAGTTCATGCTGGAGAACAAAATATCATATTTAATAATACATATGTTGGAATGAAAAATAATCTTGTACATAGTATTACTGTAAAAGATGGTAATTCAGTTCCCAAATGTACTCAAGCAGCAATACACAATCATGCAAGAGTTTTAGCAAGTGCTCCAAATGAAAAGTTTTATATAGAACTTATTTTTTTAGAAGCTTGTGTCACTTTTTCTAAATTATCTTATGAAAAATTCAGAAATGAATGTGTTGCTGAATTTAAAAACGTTTGTATAATTTACCCTTGGGACAATATAACATTATAAAACACTCATTATAACTAAATAAAAAGCAAAAAAGACTGAAGTGAAGTATTCCTCAGTCTTTTTTGTGCCATTTGATATGCATCATATGGCATAATTTAACAAACCTATCTAATAACTAATGTCACTCGTTAATTACGAGCTTACACATTTCGAGAATAGCCTCTTTACTCTGTGCTCTTGCAAAAAATCTAAAATTATGACATAAAATAGCACCTGCAACCCCAGACTCGATTTCTAAGCTGCTTCCTGTAAGTCCACTCCATGATTTCGGAAAAGGTTTAAGTTGTCCCATTTTATTATCTTTTGGTGGAACACATTGTGCAGCCCAACCTCCATCAGGATAAGGAAAAATAACGAAATACACTTTTTCAGTATGATTATCGTTATAGTTAATAGCTTCATTCAACCACGGATAAATCTGATTAGGAATTTCTGCAATATGATTATATACACGTTCACAAAAATCTTCTTTTACTAATTCTTTAGAAATATATTCATGAATTATTTTTCTAAGAATTTTTTCACAAATTTCTACCGTTTCTAAAAAGCTATTGTCGAAATCAATTTCCTGATTCCAAACTGGAAGCATGTTTTCTACAAAACTAAATCTATGAATACCCGAAACTCCATTATCATCATTATCTACAGGAACAATGATATCTTCATCGATTGCACCAAAGATATTGTTAATTTCAGTTTCATTTAGTTCTGAATTTAATTTTGTGATTACTTCTTTACCATATTTTTTCCAAGTTAACCCTGCACTAGCATATAAAATCCCATTTTCTCTGCGCCGATTAAAACCTTTAATATGATGGTCTAAATCTCCACCACCTACATCTACCACAACATCACACGTATTCAATTTGTTAATGTTACGTGATCTAATAATGGCAGTTTTGCAATCTTCATATACAATTTTTAATATAGAAATTGCAATTACTTCATCTCGATGAAAAATTCCGTTATGAGTTCCTAACCGAATCTCCTTTTTTTCTCTTGTTTTCATTTTATCCTCCTATTAAATAGATTTGGTTTGATTAAATCTCTTATATTATACCACAAAATAAGCTTTTTTTTAATCTTTACGTAAATCTTTATTTTGTTAACTCTTTAAACTTACACACTATTTACTAAATACATTACTATTTTATTTTGTTCTTCTTTTGAAAATTCTGCAATCTTTGCTGTTAAAAACATTATAAGCTTATTATTATAAATTCCAGAAAAAGTCATAATGTAACTACTATCTAATTTCTTTAATTGATTATCCATTCTCTCAAAAATTTCATTTTTATTATAACTTGTATTAATATAATTACTTGAAAATACAGATATTCCAAGTTTTAATTTATCAATAATACTCAAATTGCTAATATATTTTATTAATTCATTTACTTCCATATATAATTTCTCCTCCAATTTTACTATTTTTTAATCGTCCACTTATCTGATTTTTCTTTCTTTTGGTCTTTTTCTGCGATTTCTTCTTTTGGTTTTACTTTTTTTAATGCATTTGTTGCTATTTCAAAATCATCATCAGAGAATATTCCTGCCTTATGCAAGTCTTCTGAAACATATTTATATTGCTCATCTTTATCAAATGCAATTTTATTATGAAATCTATTCATTATTCCATACCAAAAGTTTTTGAATTTTTGTAACTGTGATTTTATATTTTCTTTTTCAGCTTGTAATTTATTTATAATTTTGTCTTTTGTAGTTATTTCTTCTTTTAAAGATTTAATTTCGTTATCTTTTTGACTTAATTGATATTTTAATGAAGCATTTTCCTTTTCAATCTCACTATAACTATGTTCAACCTCTTTAATCATAATATTTAAATCATTCACAGAACTTACTGATTTAGCAGTTTCTTGTACTTCTTCAATAAAAGTTTTAATTTCATTTATATTGTCATTTGAAATAACACTATTATTTTTATTAATCAAAGTAGGCTTTAAATTTTCCAACATTTCTTTAACTTTATTAGAAGAAGTATAAACATTATTTGTTTTCTCATTAGCTTTTTTCAATTTCAAATTAAATTTATCATAATTATTTTTTATTGCTTTGTAATTAGTCATTTCTTTAACATTTATAT
Source organism: uncultured Clostridium sp. (assembly GCA_964468015.1). GTDB lineage: Bacteria > Bacillota > Clostridia > TANB77 > CAG-508 > UMGS1864. The sequence continues at coordinate 3,979 of CAYXUA010000073.1, forward strand.
CTTGATTTCTGCCTTTTTGTTTTTCTTTTAATCTCATATCATTGTTGTAGACTTTGTTAAATGATTTTATACAAGCAATTCTCATTTTATCTTGTATTTCAGCAAGTGATTCTTTAGTAAATAGTTTTGTTTTTCCAACTTGCTTTTTCATTCCTCGATTACAATTTTCTATAACAGGTACACCAACTATGTGCATATGAGGAGAAGTTTCATCAAAATGAATAGTTACATTTGCTAGTTTAAATGTTGGTACAATTGTATTTAAATCTGCAATTTGTTCTGCAAATACATCTACCATTTTAAATCTATATTCATTATCTTTATCAGACCAAAAGTCCATATCTCCAAGTTCAATTATAATTTCACAAGCAATATCATTTTGAGAAGCACATACCTTTTCAAAGTAATTATCAATCTTTCTATCATTTCTTGTTTGTTTATTGTTATATTCAATTCGTGATTGCTCAAATTCTTCTATATACAAATTATGAACATCATTTACAATATCATCTGTACCATAAATTGTTCTGATTAATTCTTTTTCATTATCATAATCTCGTAAGTTATGCTTATTAACATCTGACAAATCTTTCGCATTTTGAATTGCATTATTAGATAGAGAAGTAGAACCAGATACATTTTCTTTTGCAACCTTTTTAGCAACTTTACTTTTGTTTTTATCACTACCCAAGTGAAAAGAATATGATAGTTCTTCAGCCAATAAAAACACCTCCTTGAAATTTCTTCGTAGCACAGGACTTTGACTTTAGTCATAAGTCCTAATAACCCCCTATGAGATATGACATTCTATCATATCTCGGGGGCTCTGCGAGGCAAATCAATTTGAAATTACTTTCAAATTGATACAAAAATATCTGCCTAAATTTTGTTTTCTGCAAAACAAATTCATTCATCTATTTTTGAAAATGTTGCTCAAGCAGAAGTTGTCTTTTATATGTGCAACATTTTATTTTTCTTCTGTATCTTCTTCGGAGAATTTTACTGGCTTAACACCTACTGAAATAGGAGTAGGGTCTTTCATATAAATTACACTATCATTGCTTTCATCTGGAATATAATCAAAAGCTGTATCTATATCTTGCATTTCAAATCTATCTTCTTCATCAATATATAAAATTCCAAATTGGTATGTTTCCATTTTATTATCTGGATCAAGTTTATAATAATCTTCTAAAGGGAATACTCTAACAATAGCACTATTATCTTCAGCAAAATTAAAATAGAATACTTGGTCTTTTACATAGTAAGTTGCTTCTGTATATTTAACATCGTAATATTGTCTTAATCTCATTATTATTTCGCCATATTCTTCTTCTGGAAGATAATTACTAAATCTAACATTTCCAAGTACATTTCCAAGTATCATAGGTTTAAGAGTATCAATATAACCATTATCATATAATTCTTGACAAGGTTTACAAATTGACTCTCTGAAATTAATTTGTTTTACTGCAATTACTTCACCTAACATATCTAGTTCTATATTATCAACATATTTCATTATTAATTCGGCTTGTTCTTCTCTTGTATAATCTTTCCAAGTTTTAGTTCTTTCTTGATATTCTTTATTAAGTTTAATCTTATTTATAAAATCAATATCTCGTTTTAATAATATATCTTTTGGTGTAAATCTAAATTCTTCCGAACAATCAGTAGCCTGCAATTCATTTTCTAATTCTTTAATAGCATTTTCTACAATTTTCTTTCGTTTATTATATTCATCTAATTCAAATGCACCATTTATATATGCAGTTGTTATTCTTTCTAGTTTAGCCTTTTGATTTTTAATTTCTTTTTCTAGTTGCTCTTTAGGCTCATCAAATTTTTGCTTTATCATAGGCAAGAAGAATTGATTTACAACAGAATCATATTCAGTTAGTTCATCTATAAACTGGCTGAAATACTCTGTTACTACATTTTCTTTAAATTCAATTTTGCAATCATTACAATAATAATAAAAATATGCTTTTCCATTCTTTTTAGTTGTTGCTTTACCACCTAAAATTCTATTGCATTTAGGACATTTAAGTTTCTGCAAATATAAATATGTTAGGGTTCTTTTATAACTTCTTGAATTTTTCTTTTTCTGAACTTGGCAATCTTCCCACATCTCTTTAGAAACAATTGGCTCAACAACATTTTCATAATAAATTGGACTTTTAGTTCTTTTACCATGAACGAAATCGCCTTTATAAATCTCATTTTCTAGAATTGTTACTATTGTAGAATCTCTCCAATTTGTCTTTCCTAAAACTTGCTCTTCGTTTAAAATATTGCTAATTGTTTGATATGAATTTCCATTATAATACAAATCATAAATTCTAACTACAATATCTTTAGTAGCATAATCTATAACCAACTTTTTATCTTCATGTTTATAGCCGAGTGGAGCAACGTGTGGAATATGTCCTTGTTTTATTGCACCTGCTAAACCTATTTTGGTTCTTTCACTTGTTCTTTCAATTTCATTTTGACTAACGCTCATCAATAATCTTGAAATCATTTTACCATTTGCATTTGTTGTGTTTACTTCATCATTTACACAATCAATAAAAGCGTCATTCTCGTCTAAAAAAGTCATTAGATTTTCCCAATCATAAATACTTCTTGTAACTCTATCAAGTTTTAATGCTACAATTGTGTTTATTCTTTTAGCTTGTATATCTCTTTTTAATCTCTCAAACTCTGGTCTATTATTACCAGTTTTAGCACTTATTCCTGCATCTTCATAATAATCTATAATTTCATAGTTTTTCAATTTACAGAACATTTCTAATCTTTCCTTTTGTTCTGGCAAACTAAAGCCGTTCGCGTGCCTGATCGTCGGTTGATACTCTTAAGTATAATCCACATTTTTTCTTTTCATCATTCAATTTGTAATACCTCCATTCTAAAAATTTATATAAATATAAAGAAAAGAGGCACAATAGCACTCAAAACTACTATTGACACCTCTTTACATTAAATATATCTATTGTTAAATACAATTTGTTTAAAATCATATACAATATCTCCTAATAAACATAATAATTTTACTAGCAGTATTATATCACGATTTTTAAAAATGTCAAACCATTGCTACATAATAGTTTTAAGATATTCTTCTAATTCTGATAATTTTATCTTTTTAGTCAGATTAGAAATATAAACATCATTTGAATAATTAAATACTAAAAATGTATTATTTTTAATTATCACTCTATGTGGTTCTATATAAGATAGATTGCTTTTATCCAACTTTCTTATACTACCATTTATAAAGGTAGGAGTAACTTTAGCAAACTCACATATAAACTCAAGCCTTTGTTTTAAACTTTCTTCAAATTGTAATTCTTCTTTAATTATCTTCATAAACACCATCTTTCCTTTAGGATGATTTTCTTGCTAACGCAAAAAAATCAACCAGATTTCTCTGATTGATTTCATATCTCATTCTATTCTAACTTTAAAAGTTCGAATAGAAACGTCATTGGTGCGGTTGAGAGGACTTGAACCCCCACGTCAAAGACACTAGATCCTAAGTCTAGCGCGTCTGCCAGTTCCGCCAC
>CAYXUA010000074.1:0-7502 GCA_964468015.1 uncultured Clostridium sp.
AAATTGTATCTTTTTCACTTCTTTTATGATAAAATTTAATTATGATTAGTTTTCTAAGAATTGTTTATTATTTTTACACATTGAATATAACATTCTTAGGATTTTTGTAGAACAAGCAGTTAGGCTTTCGTAATAGTGTTTGCCTTCTGCTTTTTTACTTTGGTAATAAATATATACAGGATGTTCTGGATAATTTGAAGCACCTAGTTTTACTACCATTTGACTACAATTAAATAATATATATCTTGCATATTTGTTTCCTCTTTTTGATATTGCCCCTTTCAGATTTATACTTTTTCCAGACTGCTTTATTGTTGGATAAAGTCCACAAAATGCTATTATTTCTTTTGGACTATCAAACCTTGTTATATCTCCTAATTCCCCAAGTATCTCTACGGTTAATATTTCTCCAATTCCATAAAATGAATTTATTATTTTATAATATGGCGATAGTTTTGCTGTTTCTATCATTGTATCTCTCAACTCATTTATGAGAATATTATTGCTTTGTACTATTTTAGCCATATCTGAAAGATTCTTTGTGTCTTTATGTTCTTTATCAACTCCTGGATATGAATTAGCTGAAGCTGTTTTTATTGTTTCTGCCAACCTCTTATAAAAGTTTAGATTTCTTCCATTTGTCTTGTATAAATTATTATACAATGCATCAATTCGCTTTTCTTTCACTATTTCTGCGTGTGGAAATTCTTTAATAAAATTCAATGCTGTATCTTCATAAATTCTCGTTGATTTAAAGATTTTTTCTAGTTCTGGAAAACATATATTTAATAATCTTTTATATCTATTTTTGCAACTAACATTTTGCTGAAGTAAATAAAAATATTGTCTTGTCATTGCTTTTAAATTAGCATATAAGTCCTTTTTAGATAAATCGTGATATTCTACTTTATTCACAAAAAATAACTTTGCTAATCTGTAACAATCTTCTTTATCTGTTTTCGTTTTTCTAATAGTATCATACTTATTTTTAGTTGTTAAACTATTAATAACTAAAGTATTAAATCCATTTTCTTTAAAGTATCTTTCTACTGGTAAATGATATGTACCTGTTGATTCCATAAATACTGTTAAATCTTCTGGGTTAATCACTTTAATTTCTGTTTTAACTTTTTCAAAATCTTCTAAATTATGCTTTATTTCCTTTGTATCGATAAGTATCTCTCCATCACTATTCATAAGCATTATCATACTTTTGTTTTTTGCAACATCTACACTTAATACTGTTTTCAAAATTATTCACCTTCTTTCTTTTCGAACTTAATCCTTTTACCTCCACTATTATTTCATCAGGCTTGTTATATAGAGTCGATGCCCTCACTATCTAAAACTAAATTAATAATAGGAATAAAAGCCGAACTGTCAATTTAGTAGATTCAAAGACCTCTGTAATTTGATGTTCTAACTTAAATTCTAATGTAAATAATTTTACAACCAAAAAAATTAGATGTAAACTCATTTATTTACATCTAACAGTATACCTGTAATTTGTCGCTCTAATTATTTTTAATCCAATTTGTATAATAAATAATTTCTTTTCCTAACTTTTTAGCATATTCTATTTCTAAATTTGTGCTATCTCCAATATAATTATTTATATTTACAACTAATATAGCATCAGAAAATTCTATTCTTTTAAAATGTGCTTCCTTTAATTTTATTAATTGTTCTTTAGTTCTCTCAATATTCTCTGATACTGGGTAAACTGGTGTAAGGATACAATTTCCTTCTAATGCCATTTTTTCTGCAATTGTCATCATTTCTTTTTGAAATTTTAAACTTCCACATAATGTAATTATTTTCATTGTAAATCCTCCCATTTATGATTCTTTATTAATACCATATACTTTATACGCATTGTCTGTAGTGTTTTTTATAACTTCTTCTTCTGATAATCCTTTAATTTCTGCAATCTTATTTACAATATATTTTAAATACAATGAATTGTTTCTTGAATGTTTCTCAAATGGTTCAGGTGGTAAAACTGGACTATCTGTTTCTATAACTATTCTATCTATAGGAGTAATTCTAACCGTTTCTTGTACATCTTCGTATCTTGTAACAGGACCTCCTACCCCTATATAAAACCCCATATCAATAAATTTCTTTGACATTTCAGGTGTTCCAGAATAGCAGTGCATTATACCTCTTTTTTTAACCATATTTTCTCTTAAAATTTTCTCCACATCTTCTTGTGATTCTCTTGAATGTATTATTATAGGTAAATTATATTTATTGGCTAATTCTATTTGTTTTATAAAATATTTTTTTTGTAGTTCTACAGGATAATTAAAATGATAATCTAATCCTGTTTCTCCTATTGCTACTAACTTTGAATTATCATTTTTTAATTCATTTTTCACTATTTGCTCAATTGAATCCATTGAAATTCCTTTTTCGACTTCCATAGGATGTATTCCTAACGAATAATACATATATGAATATTTATCAGCATATTCTATAACTTTGTTAGCAGATTCTATATTTATACCTATATTTACAAGTCCACATAGTTTTTCATTAAATTTATCAAATAATTCTTCTCTATCTTTATCAAATTCTTTCCAATCATAGTGAGCATGAGTGTCAAAATATAACATATTATTTTCCCCCTTTTTCGTTTATATTATAATTCTAAATTTTGAAAAAGGCAAGACGTCATTTGACGCCTTGCCTCATTACATATCAATTTTTAGAAAAACCAGGATAAAGTTGTTCTGCTAAATCAAACATCTCATCAAAGTTTCTTCTATGCCACAAATCATAGACAGCAACCCAGTTGCTCTGTTTTTCTATGTTGTGATAATTCTGCCCAATCACATCAAAATGCAGTGACTCAAACATGTGAACCACAATCTTGTTGTGAATACGGGTTTGGATATATGCATAGTCATATTTTTGCTCTTTAAGTTCTTCCAGAACTTGCAACAAAGCTTCCTTAGCATATCCTCTTTTCTGACAGTCAGGAAACACATAGATTCCATTAATCTTGGCACATTTATCCGTTGAAAAATGAATCATCATGTATCCTACTGTTTTTCCATTGTCATTGAGTTCATAAACAACTCTTGTTCCGTTTTTGAATGTTGCTTCGTTCTTCTGAATCCATGTTGAATAATATGGATACTCTCCAATAAATTCCTCTGTCAAACTCCGCAATCCTTCTTTAATCCTTTCGGATTCTTTCAGCTGAATGATTTTCATATTGTTTGCTCCTTTCTGCTATTCAGCAACATCGTAATTCCAAATGTTTAAATGTCCTTTTGCGGAAATTGGTTCAGCAAGAGCTTCTACGTCTTCTAAAATCCAAGCGTATCTTCCCAAACTATATTCTCCACATAAGAATTCCTGCTGGTCTTTCTGGATTTTGTCCAAGAATTCTTGATCCATATATATGCAATCTACCAACTTGCACTTGCATATAATAGTACCATATCCCATAGGTACATTAGGAATCAGTTTCAATAATTCAATTGTGTGTTCATCACTCCTTTTAATTTTTTTGCTACTTGCATGGATATAAAGTTCACCTCTATAAGATGTTTTCCAACTCCTTGTTTCGATGACCTTCTTTCCCTCTTTGATAAGGGTTGCCCATGGTTCAATTAAGCTTAAAACTTTCATAACTTTTAGCTCCTCTGTAATTGATATGTAATTTTGTTTTGGAAAGAACTTCCATATTTATATTATACTACAAATATAGCTACAATTCAACGCTTTACAGGATTTTAATTACCCATAATCTATACTATGTAATATATTTTCGATGCGAATTTTTAACATTATTTTGATTTACCATTGCATATTCCATTGTTGTATCTATTTTTATATGTCCTAATAATTTTTGCACTTGTTCAATAGGCATACCTTTATCAATAGCCATAGTTGCCATCGTTCTTCTAAATTTATGTGGATGAACTTTATTTATATTTGCTTCTTTTCCTAGATTTCTAATTAAAATTTCAATCCCTGATATTCCTAGTCTATTATAAGGTTTTATAAGAGATACAAATAGTGCCTCGTTGTTATCAGTTCTTGTTTCAAGATATTTCTTTATATACATTTTACTCTTTACACTAAAATAAACTTCTCTTTCACTATTTCCCTTGCCTAAAACAATGCAACTTCTTTCTTGAAAATTCATATCTGATATATTTAATCTTGTGATTTCTCCAACTCTCATACCAGTGGAAATTAATAGTTCTAATATTGCTAAATCTCTTACATTCGAACAAGTATCTCTTAATTTTTCTAAATTTTCATCTGTTAATGTTTCTTTAACTCTTCTAGTTGTTTTTACTTTGTGAATCCTTCTAACTGGACTTTTTACAATATAATCTTCATTTTCTAACCAAGCAAAGAAACTTGATAGTGTTCTCCTTATATTATCTATTGTTACCATACCTGCTGATGAATTACTTTTATAATCAGCTAAATAATTTCTTAATGTTTCAGTAGTAATTTCATTTATTGGAAGATTTACAGTATTAAGCATTTTACTTATATTATCTCTGTAGTAATTTAAAGTTCTTGTTGAGCAACCTTCAATTTCTTTTGATGCTATAAATCTATTTAAAATATCCTTATTATTCTTTTGTGTTTCTTGCTTTTTTGTTTGTTCTATTATTTCAATTTGATAATTTAAACATATTCCTGTAAGTATTTCTTTTAATTTTATTCTTTGGTTATTATCTAAAAAGTTTATCGATTCATCAATTACTTTTTCAATAAATAATTCTCTCAAATAAATTACCTCCCATACTTTTAAATTATTTTATATTTTGCAATATATAGAACTATAAGTATATTATACTATATTTTAGTCGTTTTACATAATATAAAAGATGAATACATTTTATATATTCATCTTTTATATATTTCCATATGGCAATTTATCTTCCTTATTCATTTTTACATTTATCTGTCTCATATTAATATATTAGACATTCTCAATAATTCCATCCTTCTTCATCTTATCTATTATTTTAGCATAAACTCTATCTCGTACCCATGGTTCAGATGATGCTCCCAATATTTTGTCAATTGGTATCCATCTTACACCACTATTTTCATCTTCTTTTATATGTATATCTTCATTTTCGTCAGCTTCTAATAAATATGTAACATTAAGATGAACATGCGAACCTACATATTTACCTCTCTTTTCATGACCATTTACATTAATTAATTCTAATGAATAAATATCTTTAGAAATCGGTTCAACATTTTTTATTCCTGTTTCTTCTTTTGCCTCCTTCATAGCAACATATAAAAGATTACTATCTCCATCACTATGTCCACCTACCCATGCCCATGAATTATATATTTTATGATATGCCATTAAAATTTTTGTTCTTTCTTTATTAAGTACAAATGCTGAACTAGTAAAGTGCCCGTATTGATTTTGTCTAGTCAATACATCATCAAAATCTTTAATATAATTTAGCATTATTTTTTTATCAATTTCTTCTTGTTCATTATATGGAATAAATTTTTCAATATTATCCTTTAAACTATCTACATTAATTTTTATTTTAATGCCTAAAACTCCATATTCTTTCTCTTTTTCATATGGATAGTATTGTTCCATTGATTTAGTTTTTCTATTTATTTCTTCTTCATTAGTATATAATTTTTTAAATAATTTCTCAAAAGTATCTTCTCTAAATAAATCTATAACATCTACTAACAATTTTTCCTGTAAATCTGTCAATTTTGAAAATTCTATTTGGTCTCCAATCTTTATCTGTTGCCTTTTTTCATCATATAATCTAAATTCTATTGTTTTTGTTCCATTCTTTATTCTTTCAAATGGGCTTTCATTTAATTTCATTTTATGTAACATATGTTTTTTTCCCTTTCTTATTTTATTAAAAATTTAAAGTCTAATCTCAGCGATAAATTACTATTTTATTTTCACTTATAGTATGATAAAAGCAGATAACTATCTGCTTTATAATTTGTAATTTTTAGCATAAAAATTATTCTACATCATGTCTTGCAAGTATTCTTGCTGGTGTCTTTCTAAGAACTCTATAAAGTGGTAATAATCCAACTATTATATTAAATATGTACACTATCAAAATACTAATTCCAACTGTTTTAAAGTTTAAAATAAACATTCTATCTACATAAGGAATTTTTGATACTTGGCTTAATATATATGTCATAAGAGCAATTCCAGGTAAACTTGCAATTGTTGTAATTGATATAATCTCTCCTATAAACATTCTATATATATCTTTCTTTTTCACTCCTATAGCTCTCAATACTCCTATTTCCTTTATTCTTGATAAGAAAGATGATCTTATCATTAAATAAATCTCAACTAAAGAAATTATAAGTATTACTGCTGCAAATATTACAGCACTTTTAATTTCTGCTTTTTTACTGTTAATATAATTCTGTTTATCTTTTTCATATCTATCTATAATATTTAAATGATATTCATTTTGAAATTTATTCATAACACTAGTTTTATCTTTAGGATATATCATAAATCCATTATTTTTAGAAATAACATTATATTTTACAGTATTATTGTTTACTAAATAATCTTGTCTATTTGTTTGACTATCATAATATCCTACTACTGTTAGCTGTTTTCCATTCACTTCAGTTTTTATTGGTTTATTTAATTTCATTTCGTATTGGTTACTTTTATTTACAATTACTTCATAATCATTTTCTGGTAATCTACCCTTTGTAATAGTAATATCATCTAAATATAGATTATAATCTTTAACAGTTGTATCAGAATCATCTTCTTTATTAAAATACATACCCATTCCAAATTCGCTTTGTGTCATATTATTTAATATATTTATAAATAAGTTTTTATTTGCATAAATTGACTCTGTACTATTGTCCGTAAAACCTACTATTGTAAAATCTTTCATATCATTTATATTTACAACTTTATTAAGCAATTCATCTTCACTTTTTATTCCCATACTTGAAAATGATGAAAAATCACTATTAAGCATATTGTTAATAATTTTTTTATCTATTACTATTTCATATTCAGTTTCTGGCATTCTTCCTTTTACTAATTCGTCTTGACTAATTTTGTCAATGTTAACAAGTGTACCAGAAAGTTCAAATGAATAATTTGATAATTGATAATAACTATCCATTTTTATTTTAAAACTTGCCTGTGCTTGTCCGTGGCAACATATAATCTATATCTTCTAAATTTTCGTATTTTATATAATCATCTACACTTACTTTTGCCATATCTACTTGAAAAAAGTTTTTATCTACTTTTATATAGTCAGACTCCTTTATATTAGTCGTTCCTGCAATATTGCTTACACTATATAAAATAAACATTGCTGAAGCAAAGAAGCCTAAAAGTAATATTTTCTTTAATACTGTGTAATTTAAAATTCTATTAAATCCATTTTTGATTGATTTAAAAATTCCATATATTGAGCTGTATTTTACTTTATATTTTTTATCTATAACATCATCCAAATTATATT
>CAYXUA010000075.1:0-7463 GCA_964468015.1 uncultured Clostridium sp.
ATATTATGATATAAAAGAAAAAATATAAAAATAGAACTGTTAAGGAGCAGAAGATGATAGAGTTTAAAAATGTTAGTAAAACATATGATACTGGCACAATTGCAGTAAAAAATGCTAGTTTTAAAATAGAAAAAGGAGATTTTGCATTTCTAGTAGGAAGTTCAGGCTCAGGAAAATCAACACTTATAAAGATGATATTAAAAGAAGAAGAACCAAGCTCTGGAAATATAATAATAAATGGAAAAGATACAACTTTCTTAAAACAAAGTAGAGTACCATATCTAAGAAGAAGTATGGGAATAGTATTTCAAGATTTCAGACTTTTACCAGACAAAACAGTATATGACAATGTAGCATTTGCAATGCGTGTAGTAAGAGCAACACCAAAACATATAAGAAGACAAGTTCCTATGGTACTTGCACTCGTTGGTTTAAGTAATAAGGCAAAAGTATATCCTCATGAATTATCAGGAGGGGAGCAACAAAGAGTTGCTTTGGCTAGAGCTTTAGTAAATAATCCATCTGTAATTATAGCAGACGAGCCTACAGGAAACCTTGACCCAGACACAGCTTGGGATATTATAACTTTATTAAATGACATAAATATGAGAGGAACAACAGTAGTAGTTGCAACACATGCTAAAGATATAGTTGACAAAATGAAAAAGAGAGTTATAGAAATACATAAAGGTGAGATTGTAAGAGATATTAAAAAAGGTGGTTATGATAGTGAAATATAATATTATAGGATATTTAATAGGCGAAGGATTTAGAAATGTATTTAAAAATAAAAAATCAACAATATCATGCTTAATAATAATGTGTGCAACAATGCTTATATTTGGTATATTTTTTCTGATAGGAGAAAATGTAAATCATACCATGGAGGAATTAGAAGCAACACAAGGTTTTGAAGTATTTATAAAAAATGATGCAACAGAGGCAGAAATTGCAACTTTAGGTGAAGAAATACGTGCAATAGAAGGAGTAAATAATATTCAATTTAAATCAAAAGATGAAGCTTTAACAATAATGAAGGAAAGACTACAAGAAAGCCAGTGGTTAATTGATGGTTTATATATATTTCCAGCCTCTTACATAGTAAAACTAACAGATTTAAGTTTAAGTGAGCAAGTACAAGAAAAAGTACTACAACTTGATAATGTAAAAAGAATAACAAGTAGCGACCAAACAATGAAAACACTTGTAGCACTAGGAAATGGAATTAATCTTATAACAGGAATAATTCTTGTGTTATTAATATTAATATCAATATTTATAATATCAAATACAATAAAATTAACAGTTCATGCAAGGCGAAAAGAAATATCTATAATGAAATACATTGGAGCAACCAATAATTTTATTAGATCTCCATTTATTGTTGAAGGTATAATAATAGGAATAGTAGCAGCAATGTTATCTGTACTGCTTATAGGATTGTCATATAATGTTATAGCAGACAAATTATTAAATTCTTCAATAACAGATTTAATAGAGTTCCAATTATTAGGATTCAATGAATTATTTGATTTAATAATAGTAGTTTATTTAATTCTAGGAGTTGGAGTAGGTGTGGTTGGAAGTGTAATATCTATGAGAAAATATCTAAAAGTATAAAGGAGAAAAAGAGTGAGAAAACATTTAGCTATAATTTTAATAATAATAGCTGTTATAATTTGTAGTATCGCACCACCAATAAGAGCAGAAAATGAAATAAGTAATGAAGAAAATAATGCAATTACAGAAAACACAATAGAAAGTTTGCAAACTCAACATGAAGAAGTTCAAACACAAATAGATGAAAAACAAGAAAGATTAGAATATGTTCGTTCCGTGCTTTCAGAAACAATGGCTCAATTGCAAGAAGTAAATGAAAAAATTGCAGAGTATGAAAAAGAAATAGCGAGTTTAGGCACGCAAGCAGAAGAATTAGAAGAATCAATAGCAGAGGTAACAAAGAAATTAGAAGAGGCAGAAGCTAGATATGAAGAGCAACGAGAAGCATTTGAAACAAGATTAGTAGCCTTATATGAAGCCGGAGAAACAACATATTTAGATGTATTGCTAAATTCAAAGAGTCTAACTGAATTTATATCTACATATTATATGATAGCAGAAATTGCGAATTGCGATAATGAGCAATTGCAGGATATAGAAATGGAAAGACTAGCAATACAAACAGCAAAAGAAGCTTTAGAAACACAGAAGGAACAATATAAAGTAGCAAAAGATAATAAGGAAAAAATTGCAATAACATTAGAGAATACAAAAATAATAAGAAACAATTATATGAATCAGCTAACAGAAGAAGAACTGCAAATTCAAGCAGAGATAGACCAATATTATCAAGAAATAAATGATATAGAAGCAGAAATTGTAATGCTAACTACTGCTAACATTGGGACAGATTACGCAGGAGGAGCAATGGCATGGCCAGTACCAGGCTATACAAGAATAACTTCAGAATTTGGAATGAGAACACATCCAATAACAGGAGTATACAAATTACATACAGGTACAGATATATCAGCACCAATAGGTGCAAATTTCATAGCAGCAAATGATGGGATAGTAGTAAAAGCAAGTTACAATAAGGCATATGGAAACATGGTAATAATAGACCATGGTGGAGGTGTATCAACCCTATATGCACATGGCTCAGAAATATTGGTAGAAGTTGGACAAACAGTTCAAAAAGGGGATGCAGTATTAAAAGTAGGAAGAACAGGATATTCAACAGGGGCACATGCTCATTTTGAAGTAAGAATAAACGGTGAATATGTAAATCCTATGAATTTTGTAAAACCAAATTAGGAGGAAAAATTGTGAAAAAATATTTATTAAAAACCTTAGCAATTTTAGTTATCTTTATATTAGTAACATCACCCTCGGTAATATTTGCAGCAACTAAATCTGAATTAAATAGTCAAATTAATAATATTGATGATGAAATTGAGAAAAAGGAAGAAGAATTAAACCAAGTACAAGAAGAAATGTCTGAAGCCAGGAAACAAATAACAGAATTAAATAATCAGATAGGAGAATATGAAACGCAAATAGAAGATTTAAACTCTCAATTGGATGAGCTTGAAGCGTCTATAAAAGTTCAAGAAGAAAATCTAGAAACTGAGCAAGAGAATTATGATAAACAGAAAGATTTACTAGAAAAAAGATTAGTAGCAATGTATGAAGCTGGTAGTACTTCATATATTGATGTTTTACTAGGTTCAAAGGATTTAACAGATTTTATATCATATTATTACATAGTATCTGAAATAGCAGAAAATGATGCGCAAATGTTAAATGATATAGAAGAAAAGAAAAATGAGATAGAAACAGCAAAGGCAGCGCTAGAGCAGACGAAAGAGCAGATAGCAGCTAAAAAGGAAACAATACAAAAAACATCCGATGCTTTAGCAAGTACTAAAGCAACAAAAGATAAACAAATGAAAGAACTATCTGAAGAAGAAAGAGTTTTACAAGAAGAATTAGAACAATTTGAAAAAGATAAAAAAGAAATACAAGAACGAATAGCGGCGATTTTAAAGGCAGAAGAAGAGGCTGCCAGAAATAATAATATATCAAACAATCCAAGTGCAAGTGGCTTTATAAATCCAATAGTAGGATATAAGATAACAACACCATTTGCAGGATATTATGGACATACAGGTGCTGACTTTAGTGGTTCAGGTATTTATGGAAAACCTGTACTTGCAGTTAAAGATGGTACGGTTGTAACATCGACAGCATTAACAGGTTCAATACCATGTTATAACCAAGATGGAAAAATTGCGGGATATTATAGAAGTTATGGAGAATACATATTAATAAATCATCATGATGGAACAATGACATTATATGCTCATGGAAAAACAGGTTCTAGGTTAGTTCAAAAAGGTGATACAGTAAAACAAGGACAACAAATAATGAGTGTGGGAAATACTGGAAATGTATTGCCAAGACCATCAAAATCAAATCCAACAGGTGGAAAACACTTACATTTTGAAGTACAAATACTAAAGAATGGCAAAGCTGTTGCTGTTAATCCAGCACCATACTTACCATAAAAAGGAATACAATTTAAAAAATGGTATAGTATAATATAGAGAAAAATATGGAGGAAAAAAATTAATGAGTTACGAAAAGAAACAAAGAATTTATAAAACAATTATGCTAGTTGTTTTAGTAGCAGTAATATCTTTTATTGCTGCAACCGTAATGGTATACAATAAGCTGGAGGGAACTACAGAAACTAAATATGTAATGGTAGGCAATGGAGGGGCATCTGATACTCTATCAAGATTAAAAACAGTAGTAGAAAAATACTATCTTGGTGAGTATGATGAAGAAAAAATGGAAACAGAAGCTGCTAGAGGGTATATAGAAGGAATTGGAGATGAGTATTCTGAATATATACCTAAAGACGAATATGAACAGTTTTCAGAAGATATAATGGGTTCATTAACAGGAATTGGAATATATTATGGTAAAACAGAGGATGGAGAAATGCTTATAGTATCTCCAATAGAAAATTCAGTAGCTGAAAAAGCAGGAATAAAAGCAGGAGATATTATAAAAAAAGTGGATGACTATGAAGTTACATCAGAATCAACAACAACAGAAGTATCTGAAAAAATAAAAGGGGAAGTTGGAACAAAAGTTACATTAGAAATATTAAGAGATGGTGAAACTAAAACCTTTGAAATGACAAGAGAAAATGTAAAGCTACATTATGTAAAAACTAAAGTATTAGAAAATAATATTGGCTATATAAGCATGGTAAGTTTTGATGATGATACAGCAGAAGAATTTAAAACAAAACTAGAAGATTTAATTTCACAGGGAGTAAAATCAATAATAATAGACCTAAGGAATAATGGGGGAGGAATAGTACAAGAAGCTACTCGAATAGCTGATTATTTCTTAGAAAAAGGAAAAACTATAATAACAGTAAAAGACAAAAACGGAAAAGAAGAGGTAACAGCTGCAGAAGAAAATCCAATAACAGATTTACCGGTAGTAGTATTAGTAAATGCATATACAGCAAGCTCATCAGAGATATTAACTTCAGCTTTAAAGGATAATGGAAGAGCAGAAGTAGTAGGAGTAAAAACATATGGAAAAGGAGTAATCCAAAATATATATAGACTATCAGACGGAGGAGCAATAAAATTAACAACACACGAATATTACACAGCAGCAGGAAGCAAACTAAATGGAATAGGAATAACACCAAATTATGAAGTAGAATTACCAGATGGAGTAAATGTATACAATATACCAGAAGACAAAGATACACAATTAGACAAAGCAATAGAATTGCTAAAATAGAAGATTGAGTCTGAAATCTTTAGAACTGTACGCACAAATCAATTTATTGAATTGAAAAAAAGACCTATTAAACCTAGAGTTAATAGGTCTTTTTTTATTCGTTTAACATATATATGGTAATATATAAATTGCTAAAAATATAGACTAACAAAGGAGTGTAATATGAAAAGGAATCAAAAAAGAAAAGAAAGTAAATTTGAAAGCTTACTGGAATTACCAAAAGAAATAACAACTAATCAGCCTAAAATAACAATAGTAGGCTTTGAAGAAATGCTTATTGAGAATTATAAAGGTATATTAGAATACGAAGAATTTTATATAAGACTTGCTACATACATAGGTATTATAAATATAAATGGTTTTAACTTAAAACTAAATCAAATGAAAGAGGAGACTATTTTAGTAACAGGAAAAATTGATAGCATAGATTTAGAAAATGATATAGAGGGAGAATAATGTGTTTATAAAAATATTATTAGATTATATAACAGGTTACATAAATATTGTTGTAGAAGGATATTACATAGAAAGATTTATAAATATTTGTAAATCAAAAGGCATTTTCTTTTGGAATATGAAAAGAGAAAAGTCAAGCATATTACATGCAAATGTAGGAATAAAAGAATTCAAAAAAATAAGAGCAATTGCAAGAAAACTACAATGTCACGTGAAAATTGAAAGAAAAAAAGGATTACCATTTATATTCAATAAATATAAAAAAAGAAAAGCATTTTTAATACTACTAATATTAGTAATTTGCTCATTAGTAGTATGTTCAAATTATGTATGGAATATTGAAGTAACCGGTCTTAGCAAAATATCAGAGCAAGAACTAATAGAGCAACTAGAAAATTGTGGACTAAAAGTAGGTACTGCAAAACAAAAAGTAGATACAAAACAAATAATATCAGATATAAGACTAATAAGAAGTGACATAGCCTGGATTGGAATTAGCATATCAGGAACAAATGCACAAGTAGAAGTTGTAGAAGCAACAGAAAAACCAGAAATTATAGATGATACAGATTTTTGTAATATAGTTTCAGACAAAGATTGTATAATAACAAAAATAAATGTACAAAACGGAACGGCGATGGTTAAAAGAGGAGATTTAGTCAAAAAAGGAGAGATATTAGTAGAAGGGAAAATTCAAGGGAAATATACAGATGCAATATATGTTAATTCTTTAGCAGAAATACAAGGTAGAGTTTGGTATAGTAAAAAGGTAGTAGCAAGTTTTGAACAAACCATAGAAGAGCAAACAGGTAATGAGGAAAATAAATATGCAATAAAATTTAATAATTTCAGAATAAATTTCTATAAAACTCTTTCAAAATTTGAAAATTATGATACAATATGTGAAGAGAATAAAATAAGCATTTTTTCTAATTTCTATTTGCCGATAGAAATAATAAAAGTAACTAATTATGAAAAAGAAAATAAAGATGTAAAATATGAAGAAGAAGAATTGAAAAACAAACTAATATCAGAGTTGGAAGAACAACTTAAAACTGAAATTGGCGAAGATAAAAATATAATTGATAAATATGTAAATTATAAGAAAAACGAAACAGGAATAGAAGTAGAATTAGTGTATGAAGTTCTAGAGGACATAGGGACAAAAGAAAAAATAAATATTTAGAGGGAGTGGTATAG
The DNA here is from genome assembly GCA_964468015.1 of uncultured Clostridium sp. Taxonomy (GTDB): domain Bacteria; phylum Bacillota; class Clostridia; order TANB77; family CAG-508; genus UMGS1864. The sequence goes on from CAYXUA010000075.1 coordinate 6,991, forward strand.
ATGGAAGAAAGAAGTTTGCGAGTATTACAAACAGATACAACATTCTTTTCGAAAATTTCAACAACAATAAGTAGATTACTAGTGCCTACAAAAGTAGGAATAAATGGAATGTTAATATCAATAAAGAGAAATAATGTATTAAAGTCTTATGAAGCAGTTAAGAATAGTGATGAAATAATAGATTCAGCAAAAAAAGAAGCAATAAATAAAAAATATGAAGATACATATGCTTTATACCTAGAAGCAATAGACAAATATGTAATGGACTCAATATATACAAAAGTAAAAAATGACAATGCAACAGATTTTGAAAAAGAAGCTTTATCAAAATATTATGAAATAACTAGATTAAAAGAAAATGAGTATATAGAATACAAAAATAGAAAACAAAAATATTTATTAGAATTAGACTTTGAGGGGCTTAGAATTAATAAGAAAAATAAGATGTATGATAAATATGTTATATTTTATAT
>CAYXUA010000076.1:0-7448 GCA_964468015.1 uncultured Clostridium sp.
CTTTTATTAATTGTATTCCAATTTACAATATTCCAAAAAGCATCAAGATAATCCGGTCTACTTGTTTTATATTGTAAATAATAAGAATGCTCCCACATATCTACAATTAACAATGGTTTGCAGCCCCATAATGTTAAATAAGGCACCAGCCTGAAGCCTCAACAGCTTTACTTGCTTCAGTGAATTGATTTTTAAATCTATCGAAACTTCCAAAGTCTTCTATAATCTGTTGCAATAATTGTTCACTTGGTCTTGTTGGAATTGCTGGACCTAAATTCTGAAAAAATAACTCATGTAATATTACTCCTGAACCATAAAAACTTAAGTCTCTTTCCAGACATTTTATATTAGAAAAATCGTTGGTTGCTCTTGCTTCAATTAATTTGTTCTCTGTTTTATTTGTATTATCAACATAGCCTTTATATAGGACATTGTAATGTAAATTTAGAGTTTCTGTAGAATAATAAGGCTCTAATGCTGTTAAGCTATATGGCAAATCTATCATTTTTATCATTGTATTCCCTCCTATTAGTAAGGTTATGTGATAATTCGAAAATTATACCATATTATTTAAAAATAAATCCAGTAGCAATAGGTCTTGTTTTATGAGCTCCTGAACTGTCTATTGGGTCATTAATTATTTCATTATTTACAACCATAACACTCGAAGTTCCTCCATCTAAATTAGCTGCATTGTAAGCTCCATAATTTTCCATGATTTCGGTTAAATCGCTCATGTCTGCACCTGGTCTTGATAATGTTCTTCCATCAATTACAAGAAGCAATACAATTCCATCTTGTCTTTGTCCTATAGCAGTTCTAGGGGCATCTCCCCATCCACCATTACCTTTTATAAATGATGATTTACCATTGACAATTAAAAAAGGTCCAAAAGTAACTGCATCCCTTATTCCCATTTCTATAGCTTCAGTTGCAGTCATTTTTCCAAGAACTAATTTATTATCATAAGTAAATCCTATAATCCCACCTGTTGAATTAGTGTATTCATAAGATGTTTTAATTTCCCCATTCACAATAGTTGTACCTATTGGAGTACTTCCGTTACTATTATAATTTGGGTCATCAAATCCGCCACCATTTATAGCAATTATCGCATTGTTCTCTTTGGCCATATTAACCAAATATTGGCCGGATTTTCCTAGATTTTTGGTAGTAACAGTTGATATTCTTGAAGGGTCATATATTACTGCTAAATATCCAGTATATCCATCACCTTTAATATCTATAATTTTATAATCTGGATGCTCTGGGTCTCTTTCCAGCACTGCTCGTTCATATTCATTTGCATAAGTAACTACTTGTTCTTCCTGTTCTAATTCAACCACTATTGGAGTTTGTACTAATTCTGGATTTGTTATTTCAGATACCTCAATTACTTTATGTTTATCCATTACTTCAGCAATGGTTTCATCATCATAAAACCATGTTGCTAAATATTGATGGTTCATTGTTGTCATGGCCGTTGTGATAAGCCAGTCTCTAAATAGTGGAACTGGTCCATATAGTAAAAATAGACCAGATGATAATCCTATACAAAGTAATATAGATAATATAATTATTATCTTGTGTTTTTTAGTTATACCTATAATTTCATTCATTTGTATTCCTCCTCGTATTAAAATATTATATAATATGCTTCGACATAAATCAACAAATTTATTGCACTAAGGCGAAAAAAATTGTATAATCAAACAAGTGAGGTAAATAACATGATTTTAGAATATAAAATAGAAAATACAGATTACTCGATATTAAGGCAAGTATTAAAAAATAAATGGCATATATCAAGTAGATTGCTTATAAAATTAAAAAATGCTAATGCTATTTTTGTGAATAATAATAATGTTTACATGGATTATCCATTAGAACTTGGAGATAATGTATTGGTAAAAATAGATTTTAAGGAGATATCTGAAAATATTGTTCCTATGCCAATGCAACTGGATATTCTATATGAAGATGAATATTATTTAGTAGTAAATAAACCAGCCAATATGCCAGTTCATCCATCTGCTTCACATTATACTGATAGTCTTTCTAACGGAATTCAGTACTATTTTCAGCAAAATAATATCCAAACTAAAATAAGGCCTGTTAATAGATTAGATAAAGATACTTCTGGAATAGTAATCTTTGCTAAAAACGAATATATACAAGAAGCTCTAGTAAGACAAATGAAAAATAAAGAATTTTTAAAAGAATATATTGCTATTTTAGAAGGAAATTTATCAAATAATAAAGGAACTATAAATGCCTCTATATCAAGAAAAGAAAATAGCATTATTGAGCGCTGCATTTCAAAAGATGGAGAAACTGCAATTACTCATTATGAATTAATTAAAAATTATAATAATTATTGTATTGTTAAATTTATATTAGAAACAGGCAGAACTCATCAAATTAGAGTACATTGCAAACATATCGGACATTCAATTATCGGAGATACATTATATGGCAATAGTAGTCCAATTATATCTAGACAGGCATTACATGCATATAAAGTAAAGTTTATTCATCCAGTAACTCAAAAAATAGTAGAGTATGTATCTGCTATACCGAATGATATTTTAAAATTAAAACTATAAAACAGACTAAGGTTATTCCCCTTAGTCTGTTTATATAATAAGTAAATCTATAAGCCGGGTTCTGTCGTGAATAGTCATTTATCTAGGATATATATTGCTACATATCTCAAGCCACCTAAGTGAAAGGCAGCGAGCAGCTTTAATCTTTCATTTAAGGTGTTGCTCCAAATGGGGTTTACACAAAATGCCATGTCACCATAGCACTAGTGAGCTCTTACCTCACTTTTTCACCCTTACCCTTTCGGGCGGTTATTTTCTGTTGCACTTTCCTTGAAGTTTCCTTCACTGGACGTTATCCAGCATTATTGCTCTATGGAGCCCGGACTTTCCTCTCGTAGTTCCTTTCGGAATTTACCAGCGACTATTCAATTTACTCAATATGATTATTATAACATTTTTTAATAATTTTGTAAAGGTTTGTATTTTACATATCTTTTATTGACTCATCATCATTTTTAATTTCTTGACTTTGTATTGTTGTTGTTCTGTTATTTAACTTTTCTTGCGTGTAAAACCACTCTATAATTATTATTATTAGCACAAGTAGATAATGTTAATATTTCATCATTAGTATTTATGTTAATTCCAAAATCTTTTATACTTCTGTTTTTTATAGTTTCAATAAAACTTGTGTATTCATTATCATCTATAAATTCTGTTTGTAAGTAATAAGCCTCTACTTTAATTTGATATACTGAAAAAACTTCATAAATAAATTTTTCATTTTCTGTTATAAGTTGGATTTTCAAATTTTCAGAGTTATTATACCATTGTTTATTTAATACATTTTTCAAGCTACTAAACATTGTTCCATTTTTGCGATTATGACCATATATAACTATATTTTTGTCCGTTCCATCTAATTTATTTCTATAATCCATAAAAATCCAACCAGCTGTATTATATGTTTTATCTAAGCTATGTTTTAGGTAAAAGTCGTTATTGGTTGTTTTTACTATTGGATATTCTATATCTGTTCCTGGTACTTTGACAAATGCAATTGTATCACTATTTAAATTTTTTAATGTCTTAAAATCTATATTGTATTCATTTGAATTTGTTTCATTAAGTTGTTCTTCATTTTGCTTTTCTTCTATAATTATGGCATTTGAAATCTCATCTAATATTTCTTCATTTTGTTTGTTGTGAATATACCATTTTCCTATTTCGATTAATGAATATATTAAAATCCCCCAGCAAATCAATTGTATTAAATAAATTAAGAATTTTGTAGAATTTTTATCTTCTTCTTTTGCGTGTTTTCTTATTCTTTTCAAGTTTTATTTTCACCTCTTCACTTTTGGGATTTTAAGATTAAAGCACACTACAAATAATATATTTGTAGTGTGCCTTGTGCTTATTTAATATATATTATATTATTTTTTTGTTTTTTTAGTATTAGCTTTTTTCATAACAATTATTACTGTTAATGCAACAACTGCTAATAACACATATAATACTATGTTATCACCTGTATTTGGTACATCTGGTTTTGTAGTTTCTTCTGTTTTTTCTTCTTCTTTTGGTTGTTCAATTTTTTCTCCTTCACCAGAATCAGCTATTTTTTCATCTTCATATGCTAATGCAAATGTAGAGAATTGATCTGTTTCAAATTCAAGTTTTGTACCAGTTAATGTAGTTTCTATTTTTTTAACTTCATCTCCATGTAATTTTAATATAAAGAATTTTCTTCCTTCTTGTATTAAATCTTCTGATATTTCCATAGAGAATTTCATTTTATCTGTTAATTGTGTTAATTTTCCTAATTCTTTTTCATTTGTTCTTACTAAAACAGATATATCAAAATATTGATGAACTGTTTGATTTTCTTTTAGATTTTCTAATATTTGTTGTTTTTCTTCTTCTTTTACATCTTTTTTATCTAATTCTTCCATAGTTATTTCTATAGTAACTTGGTTTCCTTGTTGTCTTTCTTCTTCTACTTTTTTATTTAATTCTTCATGAGCTTTTAATGATGTATCTAATGTTTCTACAGTGTTTTCTGATTCAACTACACCAATATTATTATTTTCTGTTTCATTTCCTGAAATGATATAATCCATTGGTGGTATAATTTTTGTAAATTCAGCTTTAACTGTAACTGCACTATCTGGCATTACAAATTCATTATTTGTAACTGTTACTGCTTTTCCATTTGAATCAATTACTGTTACATTATCTATTTCGTAACCCTCATCTGCTTTTATTGTTAAACCAACAGTTTCACCAACTATAGCTTTTGCAAGTGTTGCACTAATAGTTCCACCTTCAACTTCTTGTACAGTTATTGTATTTTCTTTATATACTGTATACCAATCTCCGTTTTTTCCAACTCTATATCCGTCTGGAACTATGATTTCTCCTTCTCCTACACTTGTATTAGATGGATCAAAATTATAGAAAGAACCACCTTTTACTGTTATTTTAGATGTTGTATCATCTTTACAATTTAATGTCCATTCTGTTTTTGCTGCTTCAAATTTTCCACTATTTATTTCTATTTGAGCTCCATCTGATGCGTAAATTAAATCTGTTCCTCTAACGCTTCCATCTGTTTCATTTGTGTAATATCCACCATTTATTACAACTTTTGTTCCGTCTGCTTTAGCCCATACTGCCATAGAATATTTATCTGCTCCTAATGTTCCATGTACTTTTGTTTCATCTGTACCATTGATAGTCAATTGTGCTCCATCTTTTACCCAAATTGCACCATTGCTACCATTTGCGGTAAGTTCTCCCTCAAGATTTAAAGTATTTGTTCCTTCAGCAAATACGGTTTCAACTACTGTATACCAATCACCATTTTTTACAACACCATATCCGTCTGGAACTACGATTTCTCCTTCTCCTACACTTGTATTAGATGGATCAAACTTATAGAAAGTACCACCTTTCACTGTTATTTTAGATGTTGTTTTATCTTTACAATTTAATGTCCATTCTGTTTTTGCTGCTTCAAATTTTCCACCATTAATTTCTATTTGTGCTCCATCTGATGCGTAAATTAAATCTGTTCCTCTAACGCTTCCATCTGTTTCATTTGTGTAATATCCACCATTTATTACAACTTTTGTTCCGTCTGCTTTAGCCCATACTGCCATAGAATATTTATCTGCTCCTAATGTTCCATGTACTTTTGTTTCATCTGTACCATTGATAGTCAATTGTGCTCCATCTTTTACCCAAATTGCACCATCACTACCATTTGCCGTGAAGTTTCCTTCAAGATTTAAAGTATTTGTTCCTTGAGTATATACTTTTGGATTACTCTCAGCTAAACTATCTGTAGCAAAAACACTTGATATATTTATGCTAAATAGTACCGAAATTAATAATAATACTGCAATTCCTTTTTTGGTCTTTTCCATAAAATTTTTCCTCCTTTTTTACTTTCGTATTCTCATACAATATTACTATATAGTATTTTTCTTTATTTTTCAACATTTTTTCAAAAATGTAACGCAAACGTAATATGGCCGTAATATATATGAAATATTTTTATACTATACAATTCTCTTTTCCTATAATTTCTTCAATTGTTAAAAATACCATAATTTTATTGTTTTTAGTATATTTCTTTTTAACAGAAGAAATTACTCCTGCAATTTTTACTGTATTTTCTATTGCATCTGGAAATGCTGCAAAATATTCGCTCATTTCTTCTGGCGATTTTACATATAACTCATCTGTTTCGAATCTCATTCTATCTTCATCACTCATGCGTTTACCTGTTTGAATACAAAGTAATACTTCGTGATTATATGCATCTTATCTTTTCAAATAATAAGCGTCATTTGTTGCAACTAAAGGAATATCTAATTTTCTTGCAAGTTGCACTAGTTTTTGATTTGCTAAAACTTGTTCTTTTAATCCATTATTTTGAATTTCTATATAATAATCTTCTCCAAAAACTTTTTTATGCCATAATGCAATTTCTTCAGCTTTTTCAGTTTGTCAAGCTAAATTAATATCTCAAGTTCTTGCATTAGGTTTTTATATTTGATGAAAAATATAGTTTTATCTTGAGATTTTATAGAACTCTGTAATTCTTTCAGTGCTACATAACTTTTATTAACATTATATTCCTTAGTTTTTACAAATTCACTATCACTCATTACCGTTGAAAAAACTTGTTCTGCTGTTCCTATTTCCGAAGTCACATAATCCCAATTTTCACTTGTGGCTCCTACATAAGCATTTAAAATATGCAATTTTGTATCTGTTATATTCTTGTTAGCAGAATCTTTAGCATAAGCATCTATATATTTAGGAATATATGAATACAATGCAGCTGCGCTATTTAATGAAGCTGTCTTATCCTTACTCTTTATTCCCATTAATAAATTATCTAATTGTGTACTAAAATCTGTTATATCAGTGCCATTTATATTCATTTTATATAAATCAAGAATTATTGTATTCCATGAACTACTAAAAGTTTCAATACTTGCTTCGAGTTCTGTCCAATGAACATTATCATAATCAGCACTGAGTGTTGGTTCTTTTACCATTTCTGTAACATTTATCTTATTGTTATTTCCAGAAGAATTACTTGTACTTTGCCCACTTTGAGCTGATCCAGAATCTCCTCCTTCTGGCATTTCAGAACTTTGGCTGTCACTTCCTGCGCTGGTTCCACTACTTCCTTGACCTGTACCACCTTCACTATTAGGTGATACTTCTTTTGCTTCAACTTTGTAATTAGTGAAATTAATATTATTTAATTTATTCATCATATCTATTAATTCAACATTTAAATAACTAATTTCTGTTTTAACTTTTTCTTCTAAATCTCCTACTACTTCTTCCTTTTCTTCGCTAGAACAACCAGTTAGTGAT
>CAYXUA010000077.1:0-7440 GCA_964468015.1 uncultured Clostridium sp.
CATATGTAGTATAAATAATAGTAAATAATAACCAAATTTACTGAGGAGGAAAAAGAGATGGAAGAATTCAAATTACCAGAACAAGAAAATTGTGGAGGAGCTTTACCAGCACAAGTAAGTGTATGGTCAAAAATAAAGTCTTTCTTATTCCAGGAAATTAAGGTAGAATTAACACCAGGACAACAAGCATTTGAAAACAGAATGAATGATGTATTAAACCAAGAAGTAACTTTCAAATCATTCAAAGATTTTCTATTCCAAGAAATTAAATTTTAGTAAATAAGTATTCGCAGTAATAGATATTTTTGCGCGCAATTTATTTCAAACAGATAATTTGTTGTGAATTGTAACTTAATATTAAAAATAAAAAAAGATTACTGCTATGGTATTCTTTTTTTAGATTAAATAAATTTTATTAATACTTAATAAAGTATTAGAATGGAGGACTTAAATGTCAATAAAAATAGGAATTAATGGTTTTGGAAGAATTGGAAAATTAACATTCCAAGCCGCACTTGCAAAAGAGGATGTTGAAATAGTTGCCATAAATGACCCTTTTATAACAGTTGATTATATGGCATATATGGTGAAGTTTGATTCTGTACATGGAAGATTTAAAGGAAATATAGAAACAGATGATGGAAAATTAATTGTAAATGGAAAAGAAGTAAAAGTATATAATGAAATGGATCCTAAAAATATTCCTTGGGGAGAAGATGGAGTAGAATATGTGCTTGAATGTTCTGGTGTATTTACAACAATAGAAAAAGCAAATGCTCATATAGAAGCAGGAGCTAAAAAAGTTATAATAAGTGCACCTTCAAAAGATGCTCCAATGTTTGTAATGGGAGTAAATAATGACAAATACGATACAAGTATGAATATTATTTCAAATGCTTCTTGTACAACAAACTGTTTAGCACCACTTGCAAAAGTTATAAATGATAATTTTGGAATAAAAGATGGATTAATGACAACAGTTCACTCAACTACAGCTACACAAAAAACAGTTGATGGAGCGTCTAAAAAAGATTGGAGAGGTGGTAGAGCAGCAGCTGCAAACATAATACCATCATCAACAGGAGCTGCAAAAGCAGTTGGAAAAGTAATTCCAGAATTAAATGGAAAATTAACAGGAATGGCATTTAGAGTTCCAACAATAGATGTATCTGTTGTTGACTTAACATGCAATCTAGGAAAGCCAGCAACTTATGAAGAAATATGTGAAGTAATGAAAAAGGCATCTGAGAATGAATTAAAAGGAATTCTTGAGTATGTAGACGAGGATGTTGTATCATCTGACTTTATAGGAGATGCCCACACATCAATATTTGATGCAAAAGCAGGAATTGCATTAACAGATAGTTTTGTAAAATTAGTAGCATGGTATGATAATGAATGGGGATACTCAAATAAATTAGTAGACCTAGCTGTATATATTGCAGGAGTAGATAAAAAATAAATAAAAACTAAGGGGGGCAAGTAGGTATAAAATGCCGAATTGTGCCCTTTTGTTGTTAAAAAGAAATATATTCAAATATAGGAGGAAAGTATGAATAAAAAAACAATTGAAGATATCGATGTTAAAGACAAAAAAGTTTTGGTAAGATGTGATTTTAATGTGCCACAAGATGATGAAGGAACAATAACAGATAATAGAAGAATAGTATCTGCGCTTCCAACAATAAAATATTTAATCGAGAATGGAGCAAAAGTAATTTTATGCTCACATTTAGGTAGACCAAAAGGAGAATTTAAAGAAAAATATTCTTTAAAACCAGTAGCAGAAGAATTAACAAAGCTACTAGGGAAAGAAGTAAAACTAGCAAAAGATGTGATAGGAGAAGATGCTAAAAAATTAGCAAATGAATTGCAATCGGGAGATGTAATGTTACTTGAAAATGTAAGATTCCATAAAGAAGAGGAAGAGAATAATGCAGAGTTTGCAAAAGAATTAGCAAGTCTAGCAGAAATATATGTAAATGATGCATTTGGAACAGCACACAGAGCACATGCTTCAACAGCAGGAGTTGCAGATTATTTACCAGCAGTTTCAGGTTTCTTAATAAAAAAAGAACTTGATTTTATGGGAAATGCTCTAGAAAATCCTGCCAGACCATTTGTAGCAATACTTGGAGGAGCTAAAGTTTCAGATAAAATAGGAGTAATAGAAAGCTTATTAGAAAAAGTAGATACACTTATAATAGGTGGAGCTATGGCATATACTTTCCTAAAAGCAGAAGGAAGAAAAATAGGAAATTCATTATGCGAAGAAGAAAAAGTAGAATTAGCAAGAAGTCTATTAGAAAAAGCTAAAGCAAAAGGCGTAAAACTATTGTTACCACTAGATAATGTAGTAGCAATATCAGCAGATGAAGGAGCAGAAACAAAAACTGTAACTCAAATTGAAGAGGGATTTGCAGGATTTGATATAGGAGAGAAAACTATTGAACTATATACAAAAGAATTAGAAAATGCAAAAACAGTAATTTGGAATGGACCACTTGGAATGTTTGAAGTAGAAAAATTTGCAAAAGGAACAATGAGCATAGCTGAAAAACTAGCTAAAATAGACGCAATAACCATAATAGGTGGAGGAGACTCAGCCGCAGCTATCGAAAAAGCTGGATTATCAGAAAAAATGTCACATGTATCAACAGGAGGAGGAGCCTCGCTAGAATTCCTAGAAGGAAAAAAATTACCAGGAATTGAATGCCTAGAAAATAATTAATATGGATTCCAAAAAATAATTGATAAATAAAATTAATCAGAGTAGCTGTCAAGGGAGAATGAAAGCATTTATAAAAATAAGTGTTGAGCGACAGCCCTTTGAGGCGGGGAATACCCGTGAGCTTGGAGCCAACCCTTATTTTTATAAATGCTTTCATTCTCCCTTGACAGCGGCCCTAAAAAAGGAGAAAAAACAAAATGAGAAAAAAAGTAATTGCAGGAAATTGGAAAATGAATAAATTACCAAATGAGGCAATATCATTTATAGAAGAATTGACCCCATTAGTAAAAGATACACAAAACGAAGTAGTACTTTGCGTGCCATATACAGATTTATTTTATAGCTTATTAATAGCACAAAATACTAATATAAAAATAGGTGCACAAAACATGCATTGGGAAGAAAAAGGAGCATACACAGGAGAAGTGTCAGCAGAAATGTTAAAATCAATAGGAGTAGAGTATGTTATAATAGGACATTCAGAAAGAAGAGAATATTTTGCAGAAACAGATGAAACAGTAAATAAGAAATTGAAAAAAGCTCTTGCTGTTGGTTTAAAACCAATAGTATGCGTAGGTGAAACCTTAGAACAAAGAGAACAAGGCAAGACAATAGAAATAATAACAACTCAAACAAGACTTGCATTAGAAGGACTAACAGAAGAACAAGTCCAAAATACTATAATTGCTTATGAACCAATCTGGGCAATAGGAACAGGAAAAACTGCTACTGCTGGAGATGCAAATAGTGCAATAGCAGAGATAAGAAACGAAATTTCAAAAATATATGGACAAAATGCAGCAAATAGAGTTATAATTCAGTATGGCGGAAGCGTTAAATCAGCAAATGCAACAGAACTATTTTCAATGTCAGATATAGACGGAGGATTAGTTGGGGGAGCAAGTTTAGATGCTGTAGAATTTAGCAAAATAGTAAATGCAAAATAGAAGGGAAGAGTTATGGATAAGAAATTAACTATGCTAATGATATTAGATGGATTTGGCATAAATGAAAACGAAAAGGCAAATGCAGTAAAAATGGCTAAAATGCCTAATTATGAAAAACTATTAAAACAAAACCCAAACACAACAATAAAAACTAGCGGATTAGATGTAGGATTACCAGAAGGTCAAATGGGTAATTCAGAAGTAGGGCATACAAATATAGGCGCAGGAAGACTGATATATCAAGATTTTTCGAGAATAACAAAATCAATACAAGATGGAGATTTCTTTACAATACCAGAATTAAGTGCTGCAATAGAGAACTGTAAAAAAAATAATTCAAAATTGCATATATTAGGACTACTATCAGATGGAGGCGTACACAGCCATACCAGACATTTATATGCTATATTAGAATTAGCCAAAAGAAAAGATTTTGAAGATGTATATGTTCATTGCTTCCTAGACGGAAGAGATACACCACCAGCATCAGCAGAAGGATATATACTAGATTTAGAGAAAAAAATGCAAGAAAAAGGCGTTGGAAAAATTGCTAGTATTTGCGGTAGATTTTATGCAATGGATAGAGATAAACGTTGGGAAAGAATAAAAATAGCTTATGATGCGATGGTAAAAGGTGAAGGCGAAAAATATAGTTCTGCAATAAAAGCGATAGAAGATTCATACCAAAAAGAAGAATTTGATGAATTTGTAAAACCAATAGTAATAACCAATAGTGAAAATGAAATAACAACAATATCAAAAAATGATTCAGTAATATTCTTTAATTTTAGACCAGACAGAGCAAGAGAAATTACTAGAGCATTAGTAGATAGAGAATTCAAAGAATTTGAAACAGAGGACTTAAACCTATATTATGTATGTTTTACAGAGTATGATGCAACAATGCCAAATGTTCATGTTGCATTTAAACCACAAACAATAGAAAATACATTTGGAGAATATGTAAGCAAAAAAGGTTTAACACAATTAAGAATAGCTGAAACAGAAAAATATGCGCATGTAACATTTTTCTTCAATGGAGGAAGAGAAGAACCGTATCCAAATGAGGATAGAATATTAATTCCTTCACCAAAAGTAGCAACATACGATATGCAGCCAGAAATGAGTGCAATTGAGGTAACTCAAAAGGTTGTAGAAGCAATTAACTCTGAAAAATATGATACAATAATTTTGAATTATGCAAATCCAGATATGGTTGGACACACAGGAAGTTTAGAAGCTGCTATTAAGGCTTTAGAAACAATAGACGAATGTATAGGTAAAGTTGCTAAAGCAGTAGAAGATAAAAAAGGGTATTTATTGATAACAGCAGATCACGGAAATGCTGAACAAATGATAGACTATAAAACAGGCGAACCACATACAGCACATACAACAAATGATGTACCACTTATTGTAATAGGTAAAGAAAATATAAAACTAAAATCAGGAAGACTTTGTGATTTAGTACCAACAATGTTAGAACTAATGAATATAGAACAGCCAAAAGAAATGACAGGAGTAAGCTTAATTGAAAAGGTGTGATGCATTTGATAACAACTAGTGAAGTAAAAGAAATATACAAAGAAATACAGAAGAAACTATATTATATGATTCCTGAAAAATGGAGTACAGTATATCTTTATGCATCAATAACAGAAAAAGCATATGAAGTTCCAGTAGGGGAAATGTATTTTTACTATTTCCCCAAAGGAATATTAAAGAAAAATCCTGTAAATGTATATGAAATACCAGCAAAATTTAACTTAAATGAAGAACAATATTTAAAGCTAGTTAAAAATTTATATGCATCTATAAAAAAGCTAAGAGAAGTATATAAAAAGGCAAAACAACCCTTATGGACCAATGTAACAATTTCGATTGAGAAATATAGGTTCAATATAGAATATAATTATACTCAGCTTGATAATAAAGAGCAATCAAATTATGAAAGACATATAATATGGCGTTATGAACGCTTAGGAATGGATATTAATTCATTTAGAAAAGATGATAGAAGGATAATTGAAAAGCGTTTAATTGATTCGTACATAAATAATGAAAAAATAGAAAAATATTCAGAACCTCTATATAAAAAGCCATTAAAAAATTCTTTTGATTATGAAAAACCAGTATTTGAAAGGATTAAAGAGAATGAGGAAGTTATGCATGAATTAGAAGCAGAGGGGAAGAATATTAGCAATCAGATTTTGGCAAATATGAAGAAATAAAAAACGAAAGGAAAGATTAATATGAAAGATTACTTAGGAATAGCAAGTGTAAAAGCACTAGAAGTGCTAGATTCAAGAGGAAATCCAACTGTACAAGTTGAAGTAGTTACAGAAGGCGGATTTTCAGGTATGGCAATCGTACCATCAGGAGCATCAACAGGAAGCTTCGAGGCTGTTGAGTTAAGAGATAATAATGAAGAAAGATACTTAGGAAAAGGAGTACAAACAGCTGTAAATAATGTAAATAAAAAAATATCAAAAGCATTAGAAGGAATGAATGTTTACGACCAAGCCCAAATTGATAACACACTTATAGATTTAGATGGAACAGATAATAAAGCAAAATTAGGAGCAAATGCAACTCTAGGAGTTTCTTTAGCAGTAGCAAAAGCAGCAGCAAACTCACTTGGAATGAGCCTATATAAATATATTGGAGGAGTAAATGCAAAACAATTACCACTTCCAATGATGAACATATTAAATGGCGGAAAACACGCAGAGAACAATGTAAATGCACAAGAATTCATGATAATGCCAGTAGGGGCAAAAAGTTTCAAAGAATGTTTAAGAATGGGGGCAGAAGTATATCATAACTTAAAGAAAGTACTAAAATCAAAAGGATATGCAGTAGGTGTAGGAGATGAAGGTGGTTTTGCACCAAACTTATCTAGTGAAGAAGAAGCTATAGAAGTAATACTAGAAGCAGTAAAGAAAGCTGGATATAAACCAGGAAAAGATATAGTAATAGCATTAGATGTTGCTTCAACAGAAATGTATGATGAAGCAAAGAAAATTGGAAAAGAAGGCTCATACTACTTCTGGAAAACAGATAAATTATTATCACAAGAAGAAATGATAGAATATATAGTAGGTCTAGCTGAAAAATATCCAATAGCATCGATAGAAGATGGGCTAGCAGAAGAAGACTGGGAAGGTTGGAAAAAACTAACCGAAAGAATAGGAGATAAAGTACAATTAGTAGGAGATGACCTATTTGTAACAAATATTAAAAGATTACAAAAAGGATTAGACGGAAAAATAGCGAATAGTATATTAATAAAACCAAATCAAATAGGAACATTAACAGAGACTTTAAATGCAATAGAACTAGCAAAAAGAAATGGATATACAGCAGTAGTATCACATCGTTCAGGTGAAACAGAGGATACAACAATAGCTGATATAGCAGTAGCAACAAATGCTGGACAAATAAAAACAGGAGCACCATGCAGAACAGATAGAGTTGCTAAGTACAATAGACTATTAAATATAGAAGCAGAACTAGAAGATGTTGCTATATTTGAGGGAAAGAAGACATTAAAAAATAAAATATAGAACAATGAATGAGAATAAGTGAAGAGTGAAAAATGAATAGTGAAAAGGGAAGAACTTTGAACTCTTCACTACTCGTTCAGAGTTCAAATATTGGGGTATAGCCAAGCGGTAAGGCACCTGACTCTGACTCAGGCATTTCCTAGGTTCGAATCCTAGTACCCCAGCCAAAACAAACCCTTGAGTTGCAAGGGTTTTA
>CAYXUA010000078.1:0-7425 GCA_964468015.1 uncultured Clostridium sp.
GTTATGGACTTGTCATAGTTAAAGAAACATTAGAAAAAAATGATAGTTTAGATCAATATAGAGAAATTAATGGTAAATATTATGTTCAAAAATTGATTGTTAAAAATAAAGAAAAAAAGTAGATTAATCTACTTTTTTTCTATTAAACTTTTAGGCATTTTTGGTTCATCTACAACCCATAAATAACATCCAGTAGTTCCACCAGAACTTCCTAAACTTGCGATTGCATCAAATATTCTTGATAAAAAACTAAACATCCTAAATCCTCCTTTTTATTCTTTTATATTAAACATATTTTTATTCCTTTATATTTACACTATTATTATATATTATCATCTCGTTTTTTCCATGTCAACACAAAAAATGCGCTTCAATTTAATATGAAGCGCATCCTAAATTTTTACTTGTCGTATGGAGTTATGGTTTTAAGTACCCCATATTGGCCTACACGGAATATTGTAGAGCCGTCGATTATCCCTACTTTCTTAGTATTAACATCTCTGCGTATAAATCTAGCACATGCCATTTTGTTTGCTGTGCTTCCATGATTTACAATCACAGATTCAATCTTTCTAAACTTCTCTAAAAGACTGATTACCTCATTTGCTCTTGCATGTGAAGAAAATTCGGAAGTAAATTTTATGTCAGCATTCTTTCTGACTAATAAACCTCCTAGCATAATCTCATCAGTTTCAGCAGTGTCCTTCAGGATTCTACCAAAGGTTCCCTCTGTACAATAACCTGTAAAATGAATAAGAGCATTTTTCTTTTCAATTACATTTGGAATGTACATACGAGCCGGACCATGTTTTCCCATACCAGATGTTGTAACAATTATCTTACATTGGTTATCATTCAGCAATTTATTGCGAATGGCTTCACTTGTTACAAAACTTAAATTTTTAGGTTCAAAATCTACCATACCATGCTTAATATCCAACTCACCGCTTTCATACAGTGAAGTATAAGTCATAGCAAGGTTTCCATCTAAGTATATTGGTACAGTCTTAGGTATTTTTCCATCATCCTGCATTTTTTTAAGCTGATATAGCACTTCTTGAGTTCGTCCAAGTGCAAATGCTGGTATGATGATTTCCTGTTTCTGCCGTACTGCTTCTGTTATGTTTTCTTGAAATACTTTCGTTTCATCTGCAAAAGTGGAGGCTGCATATGTAGCTTCTGTAATAATATTAATATTCTTCTCCAAAATTTCTTTTGGAATTTCATATTCATCTAAGAATACATTATGATTATTATAATCACCTGTAAATAACAGATTAATGTGATTGCCTTCATAATCATAAACATCAATTAATATCATAGCAGCGCCTACTAGATGTCCATTAGGTATAAATGTTACTTTAACATTTTCATGAATTTGTGTTTCTTTCATGTACTCCATTGGACATACTCTTTCTATAGCCCCCGAGATGTCTTGCTCATCATATAAGACAAGATTGGGTTGATGTCTTAACTTAGCATTCTTTTTTAATACCTTATGCCCATTCATAAGAGCATCTGGTAATAATTTAGCAGTATCCTTGGTACAGAAGATATAACCTTCAAAGCCCTCCTTTACTAGTCTTGGTACTCTTCCTATGTGATCCATATGAGCATGCGTAAGTAAAACAAATTTTACTTCATCCGCATTAAAACTAAATTTTTGATTTAATTCCTCGTATTTTCTTTCTTGGAACAGTCCGCAGTCCACAATACCTTTAATGGATTGCTTTTCACCTGGAATTTTGATTACAAGTAAAAAACAGCTTCCTGTTACCTCAGAATGTTGGGCAATTAAATCAACATAAAACCGGCACTTTTCACCCATGATGTCTCACTCCTCGTAAAAATTTACTTAAATTAAGTATGCCTTTATTTTAACATGATTTTGATGTTATGTCAATAAAATCCTTGTATGGTTGAGTTAGCAATAAAATACCATATTTCCTGCATTGCCTTTTTGTTACATTTTTAAGATAAGCCGTGTCAATAGATAATAATCAAAATGAAAATTAGTCCTCCCAAGCTCACGGGTATTCCCCCGCCTCAAAGAGCTGTCCGGACTAATTTTCATTTTGATTATTATCTATTGACACTACTCTATATGTTTGGTATTTCTTCTTTTTCTTTTTTGTTTTTATTTTTTAGTTTTAGCCGAATAGTAATTTTAGTAGAATTAGTACTATACTGCCGGGGAATTCCTAGTAGTCCTACGAATATAGCTGTTATTATGTTGAGTCCGATGTGAAATCCCCACATTGTGCCTACGGAGTTTATTATGAATATTAATACTCCTCCTAGTATAGAGTTTAGTATTAGTTTGAATATTAATTTTAGAGGAATTATGAATAATCTTCCTAATAAAAATATTATAATTATTCCTGTTAAATAAGCTAATAGCGTGGTTTGGTCCAATTTAAATCACCTCATTTAGTTAATAATATGATTTGAATTGGACAAATATACTAAATAGCTTCATTTTCGTCTAGGCGTATTTTCATTTCACCTATCATATCTATTTCCATTTGCTTACTTTTAGCTTTTTTTACTAAATAGTCCAGTTTTGACCTTGTTGCTTTTATTTGATATGCGTAATAATCTATTAATTCTCCTTCTGCATATTCGAAGTTTCTATTTGCTAGATTAAGTTGTCTCTTAGATTCTATAATAGATTTTATTAACTCTATTTGTGTTTCTTTTTCAGTCTTTTCTCTTATCTTCTGTTCTTTTTTATATCCTTCTTCCATATTTTCTCCTATCTGTATAAATATACCATTATTATTATATGTTTATATTTACTTAATTATTCTTGCTTTTTTCTACTATTTATAGTAAAATGTATAGATAAATTAAGCTTTTGGCAAAGTTTTCTATATTTTTTCGGGAGGTAAATTATGGAAGAAGTTAAGATTAGTAGAGTTTACAGACATTTTAAAGGGAATTATTATTTTGTTGAGAATATTGGTTTTGACTCGGAAACTAAAGAAAGATTAGTTGTTTACAAGCCTTTATATCTTAGAGAAGATGGTCGTTTTATTTGGGTTAGACCTGAAAAAGAGTTTTTAGAAGAGATTCCTGAAAGACCTGATAATATAACTGGTCAAAAACATAGATTTGAGTTGGTAAAAGAAATTGAAGAGGATTATTTAAAATAGGAGGATATTATGTTAGATATTAAATTAATTAGAGAAGATGTTGATAGCGTTATTCAAAAACTTGAAAGACGTGGCAAAGATTTCAGCATTTTAAGAGAAGTAAAAAAATTAGATGAAGATAAAAGAGCTCTAACTGTTAAAGTTGATGAGCTTAAGAATTTTAGAAATCAAAAATCAAAAGAAATTGGTAAAATAAAAGCTCAAGGCGGAGATATCTCCCCTGTTATGACTGAAGTTGCTCATATTGGAGATGAGATTACAGCACTTGATAATCAAATAAAAGAACTTGATGATAAAATTTTTAATACACTTGCTGCTGTACCTAATATTCCTCGTGATAGTATCAAAACTGGTAAAGATGAAACTGAAAATGATGAACTTAGAAAATGGGGTACTCCAAGAACTTTCGATTTTGAATCAAAGGCTCATTGGGATTTAGCAACTGATTTAGATATATTAGATTTTGATAGAGCTACTAAAATAACTGGTAGCAGATTTACTGTATACAAAGGAGCTGGCGCAAGACTTGAGAGAGCCCTTATAAATTTCATGCTAGATCTTCATACTGAAAAACAAGGTTATACAGAAGTTTTCACTCCTGTTATGGTAAATGCTAAAACAATGTTTGGAACAGGTCAATTACCAAAATTTGAAGAGGATCTGTTTAAAGTTAAAGATACAGATTATTATTTAATACCAACAGCAGAAGTTCCTGTAACTAATTTATTTGCAGGAGAAATAATTGATGGGGCTAAACTACCTATTTATTATACTGCCTATACCCCATGTTTCAGGTCTGAAGCTGGTGCTGCTGGTCGTGATACTCGTGGCATTATTAGACAACATCAATTTAACAAGGTCGAAATGGTAAAATTCTCTAAGCCTGAAACTTCTTATGATGAATTAAATAAGCTTACAAATGATGCTGAGGAAGTTTTACAAAAATTAGGCCTTCCATATAGAGTTATTGAACTTTGTACTGGAGATATTGGCTTCTCTTCTGCTTGTACTTATGATATTGAGGTATGGCTTCCTTCATATAACGCATACAAAGAAATTTCTTCTTGCAGTAATATGACAGATTTCCAAGCTAGAAGAGCAAATATTCGTTATAAAGAAAACAATAATTCAAAATCTGAATATGTTCATACACTAAATGGTTCTGGACTAGCTATTGGAAGAACTGTTGCAGCTATTCTAGAAAATTACCAAAATGAAGATGGAAGTATTACAATTCCAGATGTTCTAGTTCCATATATGAACGGTTTAACTAAAATTGAAAGGAAATAAATATGTTAATAAAAAATCCTAAATTCGAAATATCAGCAGTTAGTCCAAAGCAATACCCTGTAAATGGACTTCCTGAAATTGTTCTTGTTGGTAAATCAAATGTTGGCAAGTCCTCTTTTGTGAATACCATGATAAACCGCAAAAGTCTTGCTCGTACAAGTAGTGAGCCACGGTAAAACAAGACAACTTAATTTTTACAATATGGATAATTTATTCTACTTTGTTGATTTACCCGGTTACGGATATAGTAAAATGTCTAAGGAAGAACAAGTTAGAGTTGGTAGATTTATAGAAGAATATTTAGCTAAAAGAAAAAATATAAGTCTTATTGTTTTTTTAATTGATATTAGGCATGACCCTACTTCTAACGACAAAATGATGTATGATTATATTATAAAAAATAATTTACCATGCATTGTCCTATGCAACAAAGCTGATAAAATTGCAGTTACAAAAGTGGAGGCTAGAGTAAAAGAGATTCAAGATATTCTTAATCCATTAAAGGATATTTTATTCCTTCCATTCTCTTCTGATCGAAAAGTTTATATGGAAGAGGTTTGGAAAGAAATCGAGAAATTTATTTAAAATATATAAAAAACAGGTCCATTTCGAACCTGTTTTTTAATTGGGAATGATAATTATTTCATGACATATTTAGGATATTCATACTTCCAAAATTTTTCAAATTGTTCTTCTTCTGTCTTATTAGACTGAAATACTTCCTTAAACCTGTTATAGACTTTGCTGTTTGGAAAGATAATATTTTCAATTATACTTAATTTTTCTTTCCCTGTTGCTTTAGACTTAAAGTAAATTTCGTTTTTGTGGAAGAAATGAATTAAAATGAATAGCAATTCCGCATTGCATTTTGGCTGGCTTAAATTCAAACTTGTTTGGCACATACACTCCAAACTTTTTACGCCTTGTTTGACATTGCTCTCCCAAATAATCTTGAGATAATCAATCTCTCTACATACACGGCAGAAATTCGTTTTTTCGACATCAATAAGGTTTTCTAAAGGTTTAAAAAATTCCTTTACAGCCTCTTTTGATTCCGAGAAACCAATAATGCTGAATTCGCATAATTGATTTTCTAACTGATTGATCAAATCACAAACTTCCTTATCCGATATGTACATTTCATGTATATCGTCCAGATAAACACGAATGCGCTTTCTTAATTCCGTTTCTTTTTTCTTCCACATCAAATAAGTCTTTAGACCTAATTTGGCTGACTTCCGCAAAATTTCTTCATAGTTTAACATCAAATGTTTCCTCCTTCTGAATATCTTGATTCCCAATTAAATATACTAAGTATATGGAATATTATACCATAGATTTACATAATTTTAAAGTCTCTTACAAAATATTACTAAAAAGCCTTTCATTTTACATGATTTTATAGTATAATATTATTGTATAATAATTTTTTGGACATTTATGTCAGAAAAGGAGATATTATGGTTATGTGGCAATTTTGGTTAGTCGTAGCTGGTATTTTCTTTATAGGTGAAATCTTTACAGCTGGATTCCTTATATTTTGGTTAGGTATAGCTGCAATTCTAACAATGATTGTAAGTTTAATTACAAGTAATATCATAATTCAAACAGCAGTATTTGTTATATCATCTGGTTTACTTTTATTCTTAACTAAACCATTTGTAGATAAATATGTTACTAAAAATAAAGAATCTGTTGCAACAAATGCATTTTCTTTAATTGGTAAAAAAGGTATTGTAATAAAGGAAATGAACTCTACCCCATCTTCTTTCGGTCAAGTTAAAGTTGGCGAAGAAATTTGGACAGCGATTAGTGAAGATACAAATCCAATTGCAGAAGGTGCAGAAATTGAAGTTGTAAAAATTGACGGAGTAAAATTAGTTGTAAAACCAGTTACAGTTTCAGTTCCAACAAAATAGTTTTTAATATTAAATTATATAAATTTTAGGAGGTATAATTATGTGGTTTTTAATCATATTACTTATTTTCATACTAGTAATAGCATTTAAATCAATTAAGGTTGTTAAACAAGCTGAAGTTTACATTATAGAAAGATTAGGTAAGTTCCACAAAATAGCAGATGCTGGTCTTACAATTATAATTCCTTTCTTTGACCATGTTCGTTCAGTTGTAAGTTTAAAACAACAAACAATGGATATCCCACCACAAGGGGTTATTACAAAGGATAATGTAACAATAACAATAGATACAGTTGTATTCTATCAAATTACAGACCCTGCTAAAGCAGTTTATGAAATTCAATCTTTGAAAAAAGGTATTGAATATTTGGCAATTACAACAATTCGTGATATTGTAGGTAAAATGGACTTAGACGAAACATTTAGTTCAAGAGATGCAATAAATCAAAGATTAAGAACAATACTTGATGAAGCAACAGATAGATGGGGATGTAAAATCGATCGTGTTGAAATAAAAGACATCAACCCTCCTGCTGACATTCGTGATGCAATGGAAAAACAAATGAACGCAGAGAGAAATAAAAGGGCTATGATTTTGCAAGCCGAAGCTGAAAGACAATCTGCCATCACTATAGCTGAAGGTCGTAAAGAAGCTGCAATATTAGACGCAGAAGCTGAAAAAGAAGCACAAATAAGAAGAGCAGCCGGTGAAGCCGCAGCAATCGAAAGAGTAGCAGAAGCTAAGGCAAAAGAAGTTCAAATGGTTTACGATGCAATCAAGAAAGCAAATCCAGATGATAAACTAGTACAATTAAAATCACTAGAAGCCCTAGAAGAAGTTGCAAAAGGAGATGCCAACAAAGTATTTATTCCATTCGAAGCAACAGCTGCACTTGGTAGCTTAGGGGCTGTAAAAGAAATTTTAACTGATGGGAAGAAGAAGAAAGAATAAGATTTAAACATAATTTTAAGAGAGAAATGTTAATATAACATTTCTCTCTTTTTATTTGGCTGGGGTACTAGGATTCGAACCTCATTTTTATGACAATATCGAAGCCTTC
>CAYXUA010000079.1:0-7320 GCA_964468015.1 uncultured Clostridium sp.
CTTGAATATATTATATTAAATGTGATATACTTTAATAAATTGATTGATTTCATATCAATCGTCAAGAGAGTCAAAAAAGTTGTAGATAACTACTTCGTTGGCACCAAAAAGATGGATAAAATTATTTATCCATCTTTTTTTGTTTACGCTGCTTTACGGTACAAGATAGGTACTTTAGCAAATTTTTTCTTCAACATTTTTTCTGTTTCATCAATTTTATTCTGTTTTAGAAATTTGCTTGTGCTAAATTTTCCTTTTGATAACACCATATCACGCCCATATAACATAAGGCAAGTTTCCTCATCTCTCAAAGCCCCAACTAATTGAAGCTCTGAATTAAAAAATCTCCAAGTGCTTTCACTATAGCGGTAAACTACTACAATAGAATTGATAGCACCTTTAGGGAGCATAGCACCCAGTAACTCTGTAGCATCAGCTGCAAAAACTCCAACTGTACCAACCGGTATTGCAGTAATTTCTGCTTTTTCCATAGCATATCTCACTAACGGCGGCCATGCCTGCAAAGCAGCTTCTTCCTCCCGAAATCTCGGGTTGGTTTTTTCATTGTTGTCAAAAAACATAAGTTGTCCCTCCTATAATTCTTGCTCATGCAAGTATTTATACTATAATTATACCACTAATTAACATAAAATGCAAAAAAAGGATGACTAAACTGAATTTTAGTCATCCTTTCTATTATCTATTCCAAATTCTCACTACATCTATGGCATATGCTTGGATGTTCTTTGTCCTCTCCTACTGTTTTTGAATACATCCAGCATCTTTCACATTTTTCGCCTTCTGCTACTGTTATTTCTACTGATATACCAAATGTACTGTCTTCGTCTTTTTTTGCAGACTTTACTATTTCTAGGTCTGATACTATAAATACTTGTATCAATTCATTTTCTACTGATTTTATAAAATCATATTTTTCTGCATCTGCATATATTTTTACTTTTGCATTTAGTGAGTGTCCTATTACTTTCTCTGCTCTTGCCAATTCTAGTTTTTTAGCAACTTCTTCTTTTAGGGCTATTATTTTATCCCATTTTTCTACTAATTCTTTCTTATCATATTCTGGATTCGCCTTTGGCCATGCTGTAAGCATTACGCTTTCGCTGCTTTCTCCTTCTCTATGTGGCATGAACTCCCATATTTCTTCTGCTGTGAAACTTATCATTGGAGCTAGTATTCTTACTAGTGAATGCAATATTTCATACATTGCTGTTTGAGTTGCTCTTCTTGCTACTGAGTCCTTTTTATATGTGTATAGTCTATCTTTTATTATGTCTAAATAGAAATTACTCATATCTACTACGCAGAATTGATTTATAGCCTGATATGCTTTGTTGAATTCATATTCATCAAAAGCCTTAGTACATTCTTTTATTAATTTGTTTAGTCTTGTTAAAGCCCATTTATCTATTTCTTCTAAATCCTTATAAGCAACTGGGTTGTTTACATCAAAATCACTTGTGTTTCCAAGTATATATCTTGCTGTATTTCTTATTTTTCTATAAACCTCGCTTACTTGTTTTAATATTCCTTTTGATATACTTACATCTGATTTATAGTCTGAAGATAGTACCCATAATCTTAATATGTCTGCACCAGACTCTTTTATAACTTGCCATGGGTCTATACCATTTCCTAATGATTTTGACATTTTTCTGCCTTGCTCATCTACTGTATATCCATGTGTTACAACTTCTTTATATGGCGCTTTTCCCTTTGTTGCAACTGCTGTTAACAATGATGATTGGAACCATCCTCTATATTGATCACTACCTTCTAAATACATTACATTTTCTGTAGGTAATCCTCTCTCTTCTAAAACAGAAGCATGTGTTGAACCTGAATCAAACCAAACATCCATTATATCTGTTTCTTTCTTGAATTTATAACTACCACAAGAACATTTTGCATCATCTGGCAATAGTTCTTCTGCTGGTAAATCAAACCATGCATTTGTTCCTTTTCCTCTTACTATTTCTTGAACTTTTTTCAAACTTTCAGGTGTAACATATTCTTTTTCACACTCTTCACAATAGAATATTGGAATTGGAACTCCCCATGTACGTTGTCTTGATATACACCAGTCATTTCTTTCCTCAACCATTTTTGTAATTCTTTCTTCTCCCCAAGCTGGATACCATTTTACTGTTTTTATTGCATCTAGAGTCTCTTTTCTAAATCCATCAACTGAAGCAAACCATTGATTTGTTGCTCTAAATACTATCGGATTTTTACATCTCCAGCAATGTGGGTATTGGTGAAGTATAGGTTGTTTCTTTAATAGATAACCATGCTCTTCTAACCAATCTATAATTGCATTGTTAGATTTTTCATAATACATTCCTGCAAAAGGTCCAGCCTCTTCTGTTTGATATCCTTTTCCATTTACACAAACTACTATTTCCAAATCATTTTTTAAGCTACATAAATAGTCCTCTTTACCATATCCAGGTGCTGTGTGTACTGCTCCTGTACCTGCATCTAGTTCTACAAGTATTGTATCCTCACTACCTAACACAACTCTTGAATCTCTTTCTAAGAAAGGATGCTTGCAAAGTACTCCTTCAAGGTCTTCACCTTTGAATTTCTTTATAGTTGTATATTCTTCTATTTCAGCTAATTTCATTACAGTCTCTACTAATTCAGTAGCTAGTATTAATTTATCTTTTCCTGTATCAACTAGACTATATTCATATTCTCCACCTATGGTAATTGCAACATTTCCAGGTAGTGTCCATGGAGTTGTTGTCCATATTACAAAATATGTGTCTTCTTTATCAAATAAGCCTTTTGTTTCCTTAACTGGAAATTTTACATATACTGATGTAGTTTTATGGTCTTTGTATTCAATTTCAGCTTCTGCTAGAGCTGTCTCACAATCTGTACACCAATAAACTGGTTTTAGTCCTTTATATATATAACCTTTATTATACATATCTGCAAATACACCTATTTGTTTTGCTTCCATCTCTGGTTGATATGTTATATATGGGTGCTCCCAATCTCCTAATACTCCTAAACGCTTAAAGCCATCTGTTTGCACTTTTATATATTTTTCATTAAACTCTTTACAAATATCTCTAAACTTAGAAACTGGCATTTCATCTCTATTTAGCCCTAATTTTTCTATAGCCTTTTTCTCTGTTGGCATACCATGTGTATCATATCCAGGTATATATGGTGTATAGAAGCCTTGTAGATTTTTATATCTTACAATAGCATCTTTTAATATTTTATTTAATGCATGTCCTATATGAATTTCACCATTTGCATATGGAGGTCCATCATGTAATACAAATGGTTCATTCCCCTCATTTTTCTTTAAACATTTTTCATACAAACCATTATCAAATACCTTTTCTTGTATTTTTGGTTCATTCTCTGGTAGACTTGCCCTCATTGGAAAATCTGTTTTTGGCAAATTTAATGTTTTACCATAATCAACTTTTTCTTCTGACATTTTTTCTTCCCCCTTAATTTTTCCGCATATCAAAAAGCCATCTCATCCCACTGCTAAACTGCATAGGACGAAATGGCTATATTCCGCGGTACCACCTATTTTAAAAGTTTTATTACTTTTCTCTTCATTCTCTTTAACGCAGATATACGACTTACTTTACTACTATTTCAAATAAGCAACTCTAAGGTGATAACAAACAACATATTATCTTACCAAAATTTCAGCATACATTTGGCTCTCTAAAAGTTTTACTTTGCTTGCCGTGTCCTTTTCTCAGTTTTTGATTTCTTTATATTATATTACTTTTAATCATAATTTGCAAGTATTTTTCTCATATTGACATAAACTTTTTTTGATTTATTCTCACTCTTTCATCTTCCCTATTTCATTTACACAAATAAAGTCACCATATAGCCTGCATATATTACTAAACATATCGCTCCATTCCATCTAGTCATAGTGTCTTTTTTGCCTGTAAACGGATATAGAAATAATAATACTGTAGCCAATAACAATATTATAATATCTGTGTTATATGCTAGTGCATATGCCATTGGTTTTATTACTGCTCCCACACCTATTATTAGTAAAATATTAAATATGTTTGAACCTACTATATTTCCTATTGCTATGTCACTCTCACCTTTAATTGCCGCCATAACTGATGTCACTAATTCTGGAAGACTTGTTCCTATTGCTATTATCGTTAAGCTTATTACTTTCTCACTTATATTTAAAGCTCTAGCTACTTCGCAAGCATTATTTACTACTAAGTCTCCTCCATATTTTAGTCCAAAAATTCCTAAAACTATTAATCCGATAGATTTTAGGACTCCATATTTTCCCTTCTCCTCTGGTTCTTTGCCTTCTGCCTCTTCTTTTTCAATTTCTTCTTTGCTCTCTTTTATTCCCATATATATTGTATACGCAATAAATAATGCAAATAATACTATTAAAACAATTCCTTCTATCCTATCTATCTGATGACCACTATTATTTCCTACTAGTAACAATATCAAAGTTATCACTAACGCTATTGGAATTTCTATAAATTTAGTTTCTTTTTTAAATACTATTGGTCTTATTACAGCGGATAGACCTAAAATTAATAAAATATTACATATATCGCTTCCTATAACATTTCCTAAAGCCATATCTGAATGTCCCTCCAAAGCAGAAGTTACACTTACTATTAGCTCTGGCATTGATGTTCCCATTGATACTATTGTAAGTCCTATTATTATTTCTGGTATATGTAATCTTTTAGCTACTTTTACTGAACCATTTACTAGAAAATCTGCTCCTTTTATTAATAATACAAATCCTATGAATATTAAAAATACATTTTGTACCATATACTCCTCCTTTTTTTGGCTTGAATAAATATTATAACCGATTATCTCGTTTCTGGCAAGTTCTATTACGCATAAAAATAGCACAATTATATTTTTATTTATTGTGCTACTTTTTTACATTAAAATTTTCTTTTAACAAGAAACAATACATTAAAGGTAACTGATATTATCATTATAACGGAGATTACAATAAGTAATATATTCCTATTGTTAGCTTCTTCTCTTAATTTAGTAACTTCATCATTAACCTCTGTTATTTCTGGTTTATTTACATTTAAAATATATTTTACAGACTTATCGCTTTCTTCCAATTTAACTTCTATAATTATTTGATTTGCTCCTGTCTTTAAGCTCTCATTTCCTATTATATTTATTTTTGCTTGTTCATAATTTGATTTTGCATCTATGTTCAAATTTTCTATATTGCTATCATTTAACTCAATAGTATATTCAAATACATCACTTCTAAATTCAGGCTTCAATTCTATTCCTTCCACAGACAAGCTTTCAAGTTTTAGCTCTTGATTTTCTTGTGGTTGTTCCTGTGTTGGCTCCACTGGTTGCTCTAATGCACTTCGAGTTATATTTATAATATATGTTTTACTAGAGCCATTTTCAGCCTTACATGTTACTGTTACTTTGTTCTCTCCTTCTTGTAAATTTACTTTTCCTGTTCCAGATACCTTCGCTTTTGCATCTTGCGATTTTGCATACACATCTACTTCTGCCACATCATTTGGCACTGTTACATTGTATGTTGTAGTTCCTGGTTTAAAGCCTGAAAAATCATTTGGATTTATTCCTAAATTTGCCAAATTATTATTGCTTGATTTTTGATTTGTGTTTGTTGTAGTAGTACTTGGTGCTGTTGTAGTAGTAGTTTTTTCTTTTATGGTAACACTACACTCTTTAGCTCCTGATACTGCATCTCCTGTCGTCGAGTCTGCAACATCTGCTGCTGTAACAGTAATTGTTCCAGTTCCTGCATTTTTAGCCGTTACCGAAACAGTAGTAGAATTATTTTCTATCCACACACTTGTTGCAGAATTCAATGTAACATTTCCATTCCCTTTTATTGTGAATTTTCCTGTTACATTATTTCCAGTTATTGTTACTGTATATTTATCTCCTACATTCACACTACTTGAAGATGCTTTGACTGAAAATGATGCTGCATTAGATTGTTTTGAAAATATTATCATCGAACTTAAGATTATTCCTAAAAATATTAGTACTTTAATTATTTTCTTTGTTTTCATTTGTCTATCTCCTTTATAATTTTATTGCTGTTCCATTCATTATATAGTTTTTAATTAGCACATAATCACTTGAACTTATTTTGCCATCCTTATTTATATCTGCTGCTTTCATTTTATTATTATCTAATTCTGTATTATTCATTATTTTATTCTTTATTTGTACATAGTCTCCTGCCGATACTTTTCCATCTTGATTAACATCACCTAATTTTATTATTGTATATGTTTTTTCGTTTATAATTATTTTATTTCCTGTAGCAATGTTGTCTTCAACTAATTTTGCATCAGCATATTTTGCTTTAATATCTTCTATTGTAGTAGATGGTTCTACCATTAATATTACTTCTTCGAGTCTAAAATTGTAGACCGGTTCTTCTGAAGTTTTCTCTTTTAACCCATAATACTCTACTATCGCATTTGCATCTGCCTTTGCTAGTTTTTGTATATCTTCTTCTGAATCTATATATTGAAAATCTGTGCCTACAATATAACAATGTTCTATTAATATTGCTGGAATTCCTTCACCATTCTGTATGTTTGCAGGTACTGCTCCCTCTGGTGTTATTACTCCATAATCTATTTTACAGCCTCTCATTGCATAGCGTATTATTCCATAATAATCTGCTCTTGTCCCATCTGAATACACATCTGTTGTGTCATTTGGTATTAATCTTGTTGAAACTCCCCCTTTCCAGTTTTTTACTCCAAGCTTAGATAGTTCTTCTAAAACTTTATTTCCCAATTCAGTCATTTCTTTATTATATTTAGGCAAAGAAGTATTTGCTGTAACATATACCTCTGCCCCTGCCACACCAGTTCCTTCCGTGCTATTTATATGTAAGCTTACTAATAAATCTGCCTTTTTATTTCTGGCAATCATTGCTCTATCATATATTTCTAACTTTTCTGTTAGATTTCCATTATGTGTTAAAATTATATTTACATCTTTATATTTTTCTAATTCGCTTTTTAAATATGTTGCTATTTTAAAATTTATATCTCGTTCATAGGTTGTACCATTTTCTGCTATTGCACCAGTATCATTTGCGCCATGTCCGTGGGTCTAAAACTATTGTCATAGCTTGTACTTTTGAATTTATTGCTGTTATAGCAGATATAATTAATACAATTATTAGGTATTTTTTTATTCTCATTTTATTTCCTCTCATTTATTGTTTTAACTATAGTATCACAAAAAAAATTTATTGAAAAGTATTTTATTTATAAT
>CAYXUA010000080.1:0-7097 GCA_964468015.1 uncultured Clostridium sp.
ATGTAATATATCTTCTATGTAAATTTTTTACATTATTTTTATTTATCCTTTCATATTTCATTGTTACATCTAATCACAGCGACAACTTTCTATTCCTAAGTTAGATTATATCACTTTATCTTTTATTATACAAATCATTTCAGCATTACAACTCTATCTTCAATATCAGAATCCTCTCTATGTGCATAATTCATATTTAAGAAACTATTACATAGCTGTATTAGTGAAGCTTCATCTAATATTTCCGTTTTAATATCGCATCTTTCAAACTTATTACTTAATTCCATACACCTCTTTAATAAGTCTTTCTCGCAATTATCAGTTTTTTTAGAATTAATCATTATAAAGCTTTGCCTTTCAACTATTTCTCCATTTAAAGACATTCTTTGAACTTCTTTTAAGTGTGTTTTTAGCAATCTTTTTTGAATTGCATTATCTGTTGTACCTATTATCTCTGACAAATATTCTTGCAACGGAGAAATATCAACTGCTCTTGCAATATTAAAATATTTGATATCTTCTTGTTCTGAAGATAGTTCAGCTGATAAATCATTTATTAAATTTTCTTTTTCTCTATCTGTTAAAAGTTGTGTATTTATTGAATATATTTTTATTCCTGCAATTACATTTCCATCTCGTGTATAAATATAATTATTTCTAATATCTAATATGCCGACTTCTTCATTACAAGTTTTTTCTTTATCCTTTTTCTTAAATAGACTAAACAATATCATCCCTCCATTTATTATAATATTTATATCTATACTGCTTTTGAATTTTACTAAACTCAATCATGTATTTTATCTGACTTACAACACATAAGTTATTATCATCTTTTGTAGTTGCTATTATTGTTCCTGCTACTCCTATGAATTCAATTACAACTGGTAACAAAAAATTATCTTTTAATTTATAAACTATAAAACTAATTGGTAGTAAAGCAACTAAAACTATTACTGTAGATATAAGTTCTTTTATTCCATAACCTTTAAAAAATTCTAATCTAGTCTTTACATTAGTTGGTATATATAGCTTATATTCATTATCATGTTCATTCATTCAAATCCTCCTCATTTCAATGTTTGTGGAGTTTACCAACCTCCACCACCACCTCCTCCTGAGCCACCTCCTGAGAAATGATCAGGTACAGTTGTATATCCATAATAATTTTGAACTAATGCTAGAATTATAAATATTAATTCTGCAATAATTCCAAAAACTATGGTGTTCTTTATTTTCTTTTTATATGTCCCTTGAGCATCTTCATCATATATCATCTTTGTTAAACAAAATATCACTCGGAATGTAACTCCAAGTGGTATTATCACAACTCTCAATAAACTTATTATTTCATTTAGTATTTCCATACTTATCCTTTCTTTAATTGACTAAACTTTCTTTTTATTTGACTAGACAATTCCATTGTCTTACTTGTAGTAACTATTACATTACTAATACCTCCTGTTCCTCCACCAAGCATAAACTCTTGTATGAATTTAGGAGTTTTTATCGCCATTATAATTGCTGCAATACCAAATAACATTTTTACATTTAGAATTAATATTATTGCTATCTTGCATAATATAATTTGCACTAAAACTGTTAGCACACTTTTAAATAATTTCTCTGAATAGGATTTAAAAACTCCTCCATCAGGATTTACTAGCCCAACACAGGCTAAAGGAAATCCTAATTTTAATACAAACATTTCTAAACTTCTCATAAGAAATTGTATGTATAAAACAAATAACAATATCATTGCTATTAGAGCTACTATTGCTGTAAATAACCCTGTTGTTGCTATATTTGCAATAGCTGTTGTTAAAGATACATTATCGGTAAAGTTCATCGCAGTCAGTATTGAATTTCCAAATGAAGTAGCAACTTGAATAACCCAGTCATATAATACAGAAAAACTAACTGCTACTACTATTGCTCTTATAAAATAAACAATATATGTAAGTGGTGGAGTATCTGATTCTCCATCAGTCCACATTACATACATATCAAAACCCTTTTTCAAAAATTTTAACACTATCAAAGAAATTGATAAACTTAAAATTAATGCTTTTAAATTAGAAAAACTTATTACACTACTTCCAAAGTTTGTAGTTAAATAGTTTTCCGAATTAAAGCACATATCAATTAAGCCATTAAAAGCTGAATTTATAACATTATCTGCTCCACCAATTATACTGGTTATTAGTCCAGTTAAAATTGATTCCAAAAAATGTACCTCCTATTATCTATAATATCCTATGATTAAGTTAATTAATCCACTTGCAACAACTACACCTACACAACAAATTATTGCTATTTTAATTCTATTGTCCCATCTCTTTCCGTCCATATCATCACTAGATGATTTTCTTAATAAATAGTATCCCACTAATAAAATCGTTAATGTTGGAGCTAAAATTAATAACCAATTAGTTAAATCTGTTATTAAATTTTGTGTACCTGTTGCAATTTTGCTGTCTTGCACTCCTGCAAAACAAGTACTTGTGCAACATAAAAGACTTGTTATAACAAGTCCTGCTTTTCCTATTTTTCTTGTATATTTTTTTATTTTTTCTTTTATCTTTTCTCTCATACATAAATTCTCCTATCTATATAAATTCCATATTCCCCATAGTTTTATATCTTCAATTTCTTTTTGCTCTCTTGCTTGTTCTCGTTCTAATCTTAGTTGCCTATTTTCTTCTTGATTTCCCATTCCAAACAATTTATTAAATCTCCATTTAGAAATATCAGGTAATTTTGTTATTATAGGATATAATCCTGCTTGAATAACTAAAACATAAGGTCTTTCTATTCTTAAAATTTCATCTTCTGTCAGTAATGCTCTGCTTATTAAGTTCATTGATTCTGAATTACTACCACTTTGATATTTTGTATAGCTACTAGATCTGCTATAACTAGAAGTAGTATAAGTTCCTAATTTTTTTGAAATTATACTTGCTGTTTCATTACTTGCTGTTTTTAAATATATCCAAGTTTGGCAGTTATCTCTAATATTTTCTGCAACTTCTTTTCCATACTTGTTATCCAGTTGTGAAAAAGATTGAAGAAATAAATTAAATCTTATTTTTCTCCCTCCTGCTACAGTAAGCATATTGCTAAAAGCAGGTATTGTTGTAAAATTTCCAAACTCATCTAATATGTAATTTACTCTTGTTTTTAATTCTCCGCCTCGTTCATCTGCACTTTCTACAAGTGATACATAATTTTGATAAACAAATAAACTTGCTAAAGAATAATAAGTCGTTTTTTCATCAGGTAGAATAATATAAGTAACTGTTTTCTCTTCTCCTGCTTGTTTTAAACTAAAATCACTTTTGCAAGTCATTCCATATATGCTTTTACTTGTAAATAATCTTAATGTTGTTAAAGCAGATGTAAAAAAAGAGCCTCTAGTTTTTTCAGGTGCAATCCTTGCAATATTAAATATTGTACTTGAAGGATGATCAGGTGGTAAATTTTCAATATATTTATTTATCGGCATTGTCTTTCCAACTGTTCTACACATTTCTGAAATAAAAGAATACACATTTGTTAAATTTTGATATTCAGGATGCTCTTTATTGTCAAAAACAACACTCATGATTGCTCCTGCAATAACTGACATCTCTCCATCTCTCCATATTTTTTCCATTTTTGTATCTTCATTTCCTACTAAGCTTTGAGTAATATCCCAAGTGTACTCTTCAGCTTTTCTAAAATCTCCGTTATTTACTGCATCTATAACAGGTTGTAAAAAATTATATCTTGTACTTTTTGTTGGATTCTTAAAATCTAAGGTTATTATTTTATAACCTTGCTTTTTCAAAAATTCTGAAGTGTAATGATAAATTTCAGCTTTAGGATCTGAAATAATCATACTCTCTCCTGCTAATCCTAAGTTTCCAACTGTCTGTAATACTATACTTCTTGTTTTACCACTTCTTGTAGCTCCTACAACTAAACTATGAATATTATCATCAATGTAATAAATCCTTTCTTGCTTTTTGTCCTTTTCGTATCCTACAATAATTCCACCTGAATTGAATTCTTCTGTATTTTCCTTTGATAGTGAATTACATTTAAAAAATTTCTTAAATTCTTTTTTATTCAGCCATCTTGCTGTTCCATGTTGTCCTTGCCCCATCACTTCTGGAGTCTTTAATTTATCTGTTATATTTACTACTCCACTTTCAAAAACATTTTTACTTCCAAATCCGAAAAGAATTATAATTGTTGTTTCAATTAGCATATAGATAAGAAAAAATAGCAGTAAAATCTGTTTATCTACTACTATTTGCGAAAATTCTATATTAGAAAGTTTTGAATGAATTATTGTACTAAAAACAATACTAACAGGAATATTTAATATAGATAAAAAAGCTATTATTCCGATTTTTCTTTTTCTCATTCTAGTTCTTCTCCTTCTTCCATTTGATTTTCTTGCTCTAATTGAAATTTTTTAGTATATTCTTCTATTTGCTCTTTTGTTAGATCTTTAAAATCCTGATTTTTCTTATCATTACCTGTAACAATAAAAGTTCCCCTTATATTTAAACCATCAAGAGTTCTGTTTATTGGTAGTAATTTTTTATAAGCTTCCTCATCAAAAACTATTAAAACATCTTTATATTTAATAACATCTATATATTCATTACCTACAATTTTTCTTAATGTTTCTAGTCTGTTTGGAATTCTTTTTAATTCAGGATTTTTTTCATTTTCTATTATAAGAACATACATATTTTGCTTTTCAATTACTACCACCTCCTACATTTCCATATCTTCTAGTTCTTCTAAGCTATAATGCATTTCCATTGCATATTGTTTTTTAGCACTTTCATTTAATTCATAATGATGTGTAATATCATTTTCATGTTCTTTTCTTTGAAATTGTTTGATTAATTCAGCCAAAGATAAAGACATACTCCTATATTGAGTATGCCTTTCGTATTTTTTTACACCTTTAATTCTTGCTTTATATTTTTCTTTAAAATATGCTTCCATATTTTCTTTTAAATACTTTTCATTATGCAATTTTCTATCTCTGCATTTATAACCTTCTGAAGTTGTATATGTAATATTTTTTCTTTCT
This sequence comes from uncultured Clostridium sp., assembly GCA_964468015.1. Taxonomy (GTDB): domain Bacteria; phylum Bacillota; class Clostridia; order TANB77; family CAG-508; genus UMGS1864. The sequence continues at coordinate 5,096 of CAYXUA010000080.1, forward strand.
TTAGTCCATGTAACTTTATATCCCATCTCGTTCATCACTTTAAAAAATTCAAATTTATTATTTGATTTTTCCATAGCAATATCAATACTTTTTTCTAACTTTTCTTTCCAACTAATTCCCTTTTGTTTTGCTTTATATTCGTTAATTCTTATATCATCTATATTTGATTTTTCTCTTGTTATAGATAATCCTTGCTCTAGGCATAACTTATTAGAATATGCTTTTAAGCTTTCTAGATCTTTATTAGAAAATTGTATCTTTTTACCTGTTTCAAAATTTACTGTATTCACAACAAAGTGTGAATGTATGTGTTCCTTATCTTGATGAGTTGCTACAACAACTTGATAACCTTTAAAATATTTTTCTGCTATTTTCATTGCTATTTCATGTGCTGTTTCATAACTCAGCTCATCATTTGGACTAAATGCTTGAACAAAATGCAATTTTTCTCTACCTTTTGTTTTACCATACATATTTTTTATAGCTATCATTTCTTCATAAGCATTTTCTGCCATGCAATCTTTTCCTGAAATAAACTTATTATTAGTTTTTTCTTCTTTGCAAATATAATTTAAAGTTCTCTTTAATCCGACCTTGTTATTAATGAATTTAATGATTGCCATATTTTACTTAACTCCTTTTTTACTCCTTCCAATTCAACACAAGTTATAACTCTTCCATTTGCTAGTTTTGTTAATTGATTTACATTATTCCCTAGCTTTCTTAATTGAATTACTAATTTATCAAGATCATTGATCACTACAATTTCTTTTTTAGTAGCACTTTTAATTAGATACTCTGAAATTGTTGTTTTAGCTTCTACACTATTGTTTATAATCTTTGTTTTTTCTTCAGGAGTTAATCTAATTTCAATTCTTTCAGTTTTTCTCAATTACTCTCCTCTCCACCTAAAAATTTTTATGAAGGGTTTGGGGACACCTCCCCTTAAATAAGAAAAGTTATACTTTTCGTTCTATTTGTACTTACAAATAGGAATCTTGCTTAACTTATCGCTTCGCTACTAAAGTATTCATCTAGTAATTTGATTATCAAATCTGTAAATTCTTTATCGTTTTTAAATCTATCTTTGTAAATTTTCATTGCTCTTTTTTCTATTTTTCCTGTAAATTTTTCTACTTTGACTTTCTCATTTTTTATAATTTTAAGCAAGGTTTCATAACTAATATTGTTTTTCTTTAATCTAACTTTCTGTGCTTGTGCAACAGTAATTTTAGTTTGTTCATCTTCAATAACTTGATTTACAATTTCTTGTTCTTCTTTATTTAAGTATGATATTTCTACTCCTGCTTTTATAGGTATTTGCTCTATATTTACTTTTTCCTGTAAAGGCTTAATTAGTTCCGTTAGTCTTATATAGTTATAAATTTGTGATTTTCCTTCTTCATTCCACTCAGTGGAATTATCGTTAAACTCGTTTATATTACTATTGTTTTGCCTATTTTTTATAATATTGTTTCTTTGCTTATAGGCATAGCCTTTTTCAACAGGTAGTATTTTTTCCCTATTATTTAGGTTTGTATCCAACATTATTAGTGTTGCTTTTTCATCATCACAATCCACAATTTGAGATGGAATTGTGGAAAAGCCCAGCTCTTTTGCACATTCTACTCTATTATGTCCTGATATAATTTCGTATTTATCGTTTTCTATTTTTCTAACTATAATAGGCACTAAAATTCCATTTTCTTTTATGCTTTCTTTCATTTCTTCTTTTTTATTTTTATCATACATTGAAAAAGGTTGCCCTTTTCTAAAGGCAACCAACTTGCTTATTTCTATATTAGTTATATTTTTATTTTCTTCCCTTCCGTTTTTTTCAGGTACTTTATCAACTACAAATTTTGATCTTATTTCATCAATACTACTCAACTTTACATCTCCATTTCTTCTTCATATTCTAATTCTTTATTAAATTTTTCTATTTTATTTATTGATTCAAATAAATCTGTATTTTTGTCTATTTCTATATATGGTATTTTAT
>CAYXUA010000081.1:0-6968 GCA_964468015.1 uncultured Clostridium sp.
AACTATAATATATTATACTATTATTATATATTATAGTCAAGTTTTTTCAAAATTATGAAAAAACTCTTGACTTTTCGAATGTTTTTTCATATTGTAGTGCTAGGCACTACCACCGGGCGAAAGCCATTATTGAGGTACGCATAACCGTCAGTGACACTCGAACAGAAGACTCCCGCACTGGCTCTATCGAGGCAATTGCCACCGTGTGCAACAAAAGGTCTACACGCATGTCCGATTAGTACTAGGTCGCTATCCCATGCCCTTCCATATGTTACCTGCTTGTTAGCTGGCTGGGTTGTATCTGTGAACCAATTCCATGTGTTTGTCGTTCCGTTGTTATATGCTCCATAATATGAAAAACTACTTGCTACTTCATTTACTCCTATCCCTTTATAATTGGCCATCTTATTGTATGTCTCTGTTGTTATTCTTAATCTTGCTGCATTGTATTCTTCTCCTGTCAAGCTTGCATTCCATAATTGGTTTTGCGTTAACGTTGTACTTTCGTTTATCTTTATTCGATTACTCTTTTCTTCTTCTCCTACTTCATATTTACACCAGTATTTTTGATATTCTTTTTTTAGTTCATACCAATCATAATCCGTTGTTGATTTTTCTTCATTTTTTGCAAAATATATTGTATTTGTGTCTGTTGTACTTTTTCCATATGTTCCTAATGAAGTATTTCCATTATCTAAGTATCCAGCTACTCTTTCCCAGTTTCCTCCTGCCATATCATATATTCCATATACATTTCCTGTTGTACTTGATAATACTCCATTTGCTGTATCATATGCATGGTCTTCTGTGTATGAGTACGTTCCGTCTTCACTTGCATTTTCTCTGGTTGTTCCACTATATGGGCCTGCTCCGGTATAGTAATCATAATGGTAGTTTCCACTACTTACATATCTCCCGGCTCCATTTGTCATCGGTACTTCTCCATATGCACTATAGCATAAGTACGCTACTGCTCCCCATTCGTCATTTTTTATTAAGTGGCTATCTACACTTCCGCCTGTCCATCCATATGCTTCTGTGTTACTACTCATTTGCATACTTCTATATTGTGCTTCGCCTATGCTTAAATATCTCCAACTTATTACATTTGGCAACACTCTTACATAAGTATCTGCTGTTGGTGCTTGAGTTTGGCTATTTGAACTGCCACTTCCATTTCCTACTGCATTTCCATTTTCTACTCCACTTGCTTCGAATTTTGCTACCCAGAAACCGGTTAATTCTTCGCTCCATCCTCCTTGCGCATAATTATTTTGGCTTCCGTCTGTAAATACTGGATGGACTGTCTTTGTTGTTGTGTTTCCATTTGCTTCTTTGTTACTTGTTCCTTGTAAAAAGCTTATTTCTATATTCCCTGTACTTACTATATTATAGCTGTATCTTGGTATCCATACAAACATTGCTGTTATTTCACTTTGCACTATTTCTGTTCCTGCTTCTGCATCTTTGTACTTACTTAAGTTACTACTCTCTGCTGTTACTACATTGGCCCACTGTTTCTCATCTGCTGTGTAGCTATACCATTTTTTCGTTTCATCTGCATTTGTTGTATCTGCCTTTTTCCATACTCCATTTTCATAGTATACTGGTATCATTCCGTCTACTATTTTGGGCTTATTTACGCATTGCAAACTATCCCAGTTTTAGTCCACTTGTTCGCTTTTATTTTCCATATATTTATTTATTTCATTTAGTATTTTTCCTTCCTCTTCTACTTTATTATCATATTCTCCTACTGCTTTCTCTGCATTTTTTATTATGCTTCCTTCTCCTATTATGGCATTTATTGCTACTCCTCCTAATATTAGCAATACTATTATTGTTATTACTAATGCTGTGCGTACAAAATGTTCCCTTTATTATTAAAAATAAATGGGTCTTCATACCCCTTTAAATAAAAATCAAATTTGCTATTATTATACACAACAACCTTATCTAATAAATCTTTACAAATATTTTTGCTAAACTTCTTTAAGCTTAAAATCTTGTCTACTATATTTCTAACATTTTCTAGTATTTCATCTATATTTTCTCTTACTTTTTTCTTTTCTTCTTGTTCTTTAATTTGTTCGTCATACTCTCCAATTTTTTCATTTAGCTCTATACTTTTATTTTTATATTCATCATCAGTTATTATTTCTTTTAAGCACAAGTCTAATAATCTACTACGCTCTCTTTCAACTCTTTCTCTACTCTTAATTAAACTATCTATTTCGTTAATTTCTGTTCTACAAGTTGTTAATACTCCCTTTAATGCTGTTTCAACATCTTTTTTTATTTCTTTTTTATTTGTTATTATTTCTTTTAAAAGCGTATTAAATGTTTCTTTTATAACTAAATCATTTACTCTATTATTATTACAGCCTATTTCTTCTTCATTAACAATATGCTTTTTACCATAATTTACTGCTGTTGCACAACGCCAACTTCTTCTTCTCGTTCCGTCTGCTCGTTCTCTACTAACTCCACCTACATACTTTCCTCCACACTCTGCACATACAAGTTTCCCCGATAAAGTATGTCTACAAGAATATTTACTTTTTTCGTGGCTGTGTATTTTACTTCTTCTTTCTAATTCTCTTTGTGTTGCGTCAAATGTTTCTCTATCTATTATTGGCTCGTGATTATTCTTAATAACTATAAAGTCGACTTCGCCTTTATTAAATCTTTTAGTATGCTCTAAATAATCAATAGTATATGTTATTCTTTGCTTTAAATCTCCTGCATATTTAACATTTTTTAATATATCTAACACGCTACCAGTTCTCCAATTTGTTGTTCCTGTTCTTTTTACCTTTATACCTGCTGATTTTAATTCATTTGCTATTGTATATGCTCCTTTGCCCTCTACTAAATATTTATGGAAAATCATTTTAACAACTTTTGCCTCTTCCTCATTAACATACAACTTTCCATCTTTGAAATCATAACCATATACAATATTTCCAAAAGCAACTCCTTTTTTCATACTTTGAATAACACCAAATTGTACTCTTTCTGATATTCTTCTACTTTCGTCTTGTGCTAGTCCTGCCATTATAGTTAATCTTAACTCTCCATCTGTATCGAAAGTACTAATATTGTCTATTATAAATCTTACCTCTATGCCTACCTTTTTCAGTTCTCTAGTTTTTTCTAATGTATCTACCGTATTCCTAGCAAATCTACACACCTCTTTGGTCAATATAATATCATATTCTTTTCTAAAGCCATTTCTATACATACGATTAAATTCATCACGCTTTTTCAAAGAAGTTCCACTTATCCCCTCATCTGCATAAATGCCTACCAATTTCCAATCTCTATGTTGTTTAACATAGTCCTCAAAATAAAGTCTTTGATTTTCTAGTGAATTTTTTTGGTCATCGTGGTCAGTAGATACACGACAGTATGCTACAACCTTTTTCATTTTATTTATTTCCTTTCATTAACTTTTTCATTTTCTTTCCCATTGCTATTCTCTCTCTTCTGTTTTTTTCATAATATAGTTCCCAATATTCTTTTATTTTTTCTTCTAATTCTTTTTCTAAAATTTCATCTGATTTTTCTTCTTTTTTCATCTCAACAACTCCTCCTTAAATTTATTGAATTTAGCTTATTTAAACTTTTATAGTTTTATTCTTTATAAATCGCATAGTTCTGACTCTCCTTTCTTTGACATTTTTTTGATTTCAGAAATTGCTAAATTCATTTCATCTTTTGTTAAGATGTTTTGTTCATATAAATCTTTAATAATAGCGATTTCTATGACCCTTTTAGCAATCTCTACCATAATTACCTCCACTAAAAAAAGAGGTTTGGTATCTATAATAAGAATACCTAAACCTCTGGTTTTAGTCAAAGGTGCGATTTTTTTCATCGCACCTTTGACATTATTTTTGTAATTTATTTAAAATTTCTTCAGCTTCTATAATTATTGTTCTGGCAGAGAATAGCCTCATTTCTGTATCTAGTTGTGAGATTATATCTTTTTCTTGAATTTCTTTATTTGAATTTAATAATCTGTAAAAAACTACTAAAGCATAACACATTAGTTCATCACAATTTAGAATATGACAGAAATAAAAATCTGTTATTAAATTTATATCTATCATTTCTAAAATTTTGTTTTTATCTACTGATTTTAATAAGCACATTATTTCTCTTATATAATCTGCTAATCTTTCTTCTTTATTATCTTGTACTCTTTTATAAGCTACTAAAAAGTACCCTAACATTTCTTTTGTTGTATATTCTATTTTTTCTAATTCTTTTATTGTTCTCATTTTTTTACCTCCAAAAAGAGCAAGTCTTTGAAAAACTTGCTCTGTAAATTTTATTCTTTTATATCTATTGCCACTTGCAATGCTTTGTTCATTGCTTGTTCAACATTATGTGGCAATTTTCCAATTTTTCTTAATAATCTTGATTTATCTAAAACTCTAATTTGTTCTGTTAGAATTGTAGAATCCCATTTGATATTTCCAAATGCCTTTATTGTTGTGTGCATTGGTAGTTTCGTTCTTCTATCAAGTTTTTTTGATATTGGTACGACTATAACAGTATTTGCTAATTTATTACCAATATTATTTTGAACAATTACAACTGGTCTAACTCCCCTTTGTTCACTACCTACTGCACCCTCTAAATTCGCATAGAAAATATCTCCCCTGCAAATTTCTCTTTTCACTTTTTTAGCCTCCGTTTTATAATTATCTAAATATTTTATTTGTTCTTTATCTTCAAATTCTCTTTCAGCTTGTGATTTGCATTTACTAGCACCAAGTATTACTAAATATGTAAAAACAGTTATCAGTATCATTATAATTAAAATTAAGATTAGTATAAACATCTTCATTGCTCCTTTTATATTAAGGCTACTGCAATAAATACAGTAGCCTCTGTATTCTTTATTTCCCTTTTAATTTGTTAAATGGCAATTAGCTAAATTGCTCCACAGGAGTTCCACCTATCTGACGGTCTGCCAGATTTGCCCTCAATGCGTGGGACGGTTTTATCACGCTCGTGCTATGACTAGACAAGTGTATCATTATACCTATTATTTCTCATCGCCTTATAAGTAGCTAACTCATATTTAAGTTAAATAGTTTGTAAGGCTATTTATTAACTAGCTCCTAATAATAGGAATGTATCTAACAAATTCATATATAATTTTCAATATACTGTTTGGGGAAAATATGTAGAAAAAAATCCCCCCTACTTCTCCTGTGAAAAAGTAGGGGGTTTGTACGAAAAAATTTTTAAATTTTTAAAATATTTTTTAATTTTTCAATTATTTTGTTCTTTCTGCTTTGAATAGTAGTAAATGGTATGCCTTTTCTTTCAGCATATTCTCTTACTGTTTCTTCTTCATAAAACAAGGCTTTTATCAATTCATATTCTTCATTAGTTAATTGTAATAGTGCCTTTTTTAACTGCTCAATTTCAATCATTCTTTCAATTTCATTTTCAATATCGCAAGATGTATCTTTAATAGTATTTATAAGTACAGTTCCGTTTTCATCTTCATTATCATAAGAAATTATTTGCAATTTTTTATCTGCTCTTGCAATATATTTTACTCTTTGTTCTTCTTTATTAAATGTTTCATATTCTCTTTGAGAAACTTCTAACAATTTATCATCAACTTGTATGAATTTTTTATTTTTATATGTATCATATTTTTTTCTTTTTTCTTTTAATTTTTTATATGTAATTTCTTCATATATGCCTTTCTTTATTCTTATAAAGCATTTTGCATTATCTTTCATTTCTAATACCTCCGTTCAATTCAAAATTTTTGAATTGAACTAGGAGGACTGCGACACTTAGTTTCTACTTTTTTCATACATAGCAAAAAAGCGAGATTAGATTTAACACAAAGGCTAAACCTTATCTCGCTTTCTTTTAAATTTATAACAATTCTGACAATTCTTTTATTACGCATATAACCCACCACCTTTTTGTGCGTAGGTCATCTAATGTAATAAAATTACTGCATAATAATTATTTTCCAAGCACTACGCAATAATATTAAAAATGTTTTCATCATTAGATTCCTGTTAGTGCGTAGTACCTTAATTATTCTTTTATTGTTTCATTTTAGAATAATATTTTCCTTTTGTTTTATTTTATTTTGCTAAAATATACCATTTTTTTATATAATTGACGCAATAATTGAATAAACTTGTACCATTTTGTATTTTTTTGTATATTTTTGTGTTTTTTTGCATAATTTATTTTGTTTTTTCCATTTTTTCCTAATCATAATTGCCTCAAACCGTTGTTTTTTGGGGCATTTCGTGGTATAATAAGTTCAAATTTTATACATTTAAGTCTTTGGCAAATAGTAAATGTTTAATCGGAGGTAAAAACTATGGTCGCAAAAGTTATGATTGTTGAAGATAATGTTTCGATTTTTTCGACTTATCAAAGTGTTTTATCAAAAGATGAAAATGTAAAAGTTGTAGGATACGCTAATGATGGGGAAAAAGCCGTAAAAATGTACCAAGAATTAAATCCTGACATTTTATTGTTAGATTTAGGATTACCGACAAAGAATGGATTAGAAGTTATTAACGAATTGTCAGAGTATGAAGAACAAAAGAAAAAATGCAATATTATTGTTATTTCTGGCGATTTATCATTACGACAGAATTTATTAAATACGAAAAAGGTTTTTAAAATAATTCCTAAACCTATATCAGACGATTGTTTAGCTAACTCTGTAAATGAATTAAGAGCAGAAATTGACATTGAAAATTTTCCAGAAAAATTATTAGAAGATACCTTAATAGAATTAAAAATCAACCCTTTAACTAAAAATGGTAGAATTATGACAGACCTTATAAGATTATTATTTTATAATTTAGATTTATTGGACAACTTATCTGTATGTTATACAAGTATTGCTTTCAGACATTCTTGTTCAAACAAAAAGATACAATCTCGTGTGCGTACCTGTATAG
>CAYXUA010000082.1:0-6960 GCA_964468015.1 uncultured Clostridium sp.
CAATTAATGTTTAGGGAGGTGAAATTATGGTAAAAATAAGATTAAAAAGAGTTGGTGCAAAAAAAGCTCCTTTCTATCACATTGTAGTAGCTGATTCTAGATCTCCAAGAGATGGAAAAATAATTGAACAACTAGGAACATACAACCCAATGACAGAACCATCTGAAATAGTATTAGATAAAGAAAAAGTTGAAAAATGGATAAAAAATGGTGCAAAACCAACAGATACAGTGAAGGCTTTAATAGAAAAAGCAAAATAAAGCTTTTATAAGAAATAGGGGGAAGATTGATATATGAAAGAAATACTAGAGACAATAATTAAAAATTTGGTTTCAGATACAGAGGCCATTTCTATAAACGAAGTGCAAGGAGCAAAATCTATCGTTTATGAAGTAAAAGTTGCAGAAAACGATATGGGAAAAGTTATAGGAAAAGATGGAAAAGTAGCTAAATCAATAAGAACAATAATTAAGGCAGTGGCAGCAAAAGAAGAAAAAAGAGTAACAGTAGAATTTATAGATTAAAGGAATTTTATATGCAAGAATATTTAGAAATAGGTCAAATAGTAAATACACATGGACTTAAAGGGTATGTAAAAGTAGTTCCATTCACAGACGATATACACAGATTTGAAGAGCTAGAAAAAGTATTTATTGCATTCAAAAAAGAATTGATAGAATGTAAAATACAAGATGTGAAATATATAAAAAATATGGTAAGCCTAAAATTTGCTAACATAGATGACATAAATCTTGCTGAGAAATATAAAGGTTGCTATTTAAAAATAAGTAGAAAAGATGCTAAAAAGCTAGAAAAAAATACATATTTTATAGCAGACTTAATAGGTCTAAAGGTTTATGATGAAAATGAAAAGCAAATAGGAATACTAGAAGATATATTCCCAACAGGCAGCAATGATGTATATGTTGTAAAAACTGAAGAAGGAAAGCAAATTTTATTACCTGCAATATCAAAAGTCATAAAAAGTATTGACATAGAGCAAGAAAAAATAATTGTTGATATAAGTCAAGGAGTATTTTAATGAAATTTAGTATATTAACTCTATTTCCAGAAATGTTTGAAAGTTTAAAATCAAGCATAATAGGAAGAGCAAAGGAAAAGAATTTAATAAACTTAGAAATAGTAAATATTAGAGATTTTTCAAAAGATAAACACAAAAAGGTAGACGACACCCCTTATGGAGGTGGAGCAGGAATGCTAATAAGGCCAGATGTTGTTTATGATGCATACTCTTCATTAGAAAATAGAGGAAAAGTAATATATATGTCTCCACAAGGAAAAACACTTACTCAAGAAAAAGTAAAAGAACTTTCAAATGAGAAGGAATTAGTAATTCTTTGCGGACATTATGAAGGAATAGACCAAAGGGTAATAGATAAAATTGTTGATGAAGAAATATCAATAGGTGATTATGTATTAACTGGAGGCGAGCTTCCAGCAATGGTATTGATAGATGCAGTATCAAGATATGTAGATGGGGTATTAAAAGAAGAATCTGTAAAAGAAGAATCTTTTTCAGAAGGTTTACTAGAATACCCACAATATACAAGACCAGAGATATTCTTGAACGAAAAAGTTCCAGAAGTACTACTTACTCGGACATCATAAAAATATTGAAAAATGGAGAAGGAAAGAGGCTTTAAGATATACCTTGCTTAAGCGACCTGACTTAATCCATAAGCAAAACTTATCTGAAGAGGATAAGAAAAATCTAGAATTATTGAAAGAAAGCAAATAAAATTAAATTTTATTTGGAAGGAGGAAAATTTAAATGGATATTATAAAATCAATTGAGCATGAACAATTAAAAAGCAAAGTTCCAATGTTAAAAGTTGGAGATACAGTAAAAGTTCATGTAAGAATTAAAGAAGGTAACAGAGAAAGAATACAAGTATTCGAAGGAATTATAATCAAAAAACAAGGTGGAGGATTAAATGAAACATTTACAGTAAGAAGAATATCTTACGGTGTAGGTGTAGAAAAAACATTCTTATTACATGCTCCATCAACAGAGAAAGTAGAAGTTGTAAGAGTAGGTAAAGTTAGAAGAGCTAAACTTTATTACTTAAGAGACAGAGTAGGAAAGGCAGCTAAGACTAAGGAAAAAGTAGGAGCTAGAATTGAAACTAAGGAAATATCTTTAAAAGAAGAATTAGTTCCAGGCGAAAACGAAGCTCTAGAAGATGCTCCTGTTACAGAAGTAGTAGAAACAATGGATACCGTTAAAGAAGAAGTTGTAGAAAAAGTAGCAGAAGTAACACCAGTGGAAGAAAATAAGGCTGAATAATAGTAAAAATAAAACCAGTTCAAAAGAGCTGGCTTTATTTTTTTTAAATTGCCAAAAGGGACGGGGGATTTTGGCAAAATTCGAGAAAAAATGCGGAGATATATAAGCACAAGTTTTAGAACAAAAATATAGAAAAATACAAGACATTTATATTGGCTTGTATTTTTTTCTATATAAATTGCTTATAATTTCCATAAGAAATCTCAATATTCTGCCCATTTAAATAATTTAAAACCCCTGCATCTGTTTTAAAATTAAATACTACTTTATAACTAGTTAATAACTGAGATTTAGCATTAAATGCTTTATTTACCTTATTAATACCATATTTTCCATCTCCAATAATAGGATGTCCAACATGAGCTAAATGGGCTCTGATTTGATGGGTTTTACCAGTTTCAAGTTTTACTTCAAGCAAAGCAATATTTTTTTGAACATTGCTTTGCAAAACTTTATATAAGGTGATTATATTCTGGTATCCAGATTTTGGAGAATCACTAATGTAAACCTTGGACTGCCTATTATCCTTAAACAAATATGAATTCAAAGTTTTTTCATTTTCATTAGGAATTCCATTTACAATACAAACATAATATTTTTCAATTTCTCTGTTTTTAAATTTATTTAACAATATATTAAGAACTTCATCATTTCTAGCAAATATAACTAAACCACAAGTATTCCTATCTAATCTGTGACAAGGCATTGCATTTTTGTATCTTTCTTGTACAAGCATGGTTAAAGTCTTTTCATCCAAAGAATTATCAGTAACAGAAATCCCAGCAGGTTTATTAATAACAAGAATATTATTATCTTCATAAACTATATTTAAGCTAAATGTTCCATACAAATTTTCATCTGTGATATATACAGTAATTTCGTCACCAGTATGAATAACAATATTTTCATTAATTCGCTTGCCATTAACAATAATATCCTTCTTTCGAAGAGCTTTAAATACGGTGCTCTGTTTTAAACTATTAAATTCATCAAGCAAAAAATTTACTATTTTTTTGCCATTATATTTTTTATTAACTACTAATTTTTTCATAAATAATATTATAACTAAAACAAGCAAAAAAGTAAATGCCTGTCGTAACACTTTATGAAAACTGGCATAAAATGTATTATGATAAATTATAGGAGGTTTCAAGGTGGAAGAGGTTTTAAGAGTAGAGAATATTAGTAAAAAATATCAAGCTAAAAATGGAGAAATAACTGCATTAGATAATATAAACTTTTCAGTAAATAAAGGAGAATTTATCAGCATAATAGGTCCAAGTGGATGTGGTAAATCTACGCTATTATCCATAATAGCAGGATTAGAAGAAAAAACAGAAGGAGAAATATACATAGAGCGGAGAGAAGGTAAGTGATATTTCGTCTAAAATGGGTTATATGTTACAAAAAGATAATTTATTAGAATGGAGAACTATATACAAAAATGTCATGTTAGGCTTAGAAATAAGAAAAACAAAGACAAAAGAAAATATAGAATATGTAGAAAACTTACTAAAAAAATATGAATTATATGATTTCAAAGATAAATATCCAGCACAATTATCAGGAGGTATGAGGCAAAGAGTTGCACTAATAAGAACATTAGCAGTACGCCCTAAGATATTGCTCCTTGATGAGGCCTTTTCTGCGCTCGATTATCAAACTAGAATAAATGTAACAAAGGATATATACAAAATTTTAAAAGAAGAAGGAATAACAGCCTTAATAGTAACACATGACATATCAGAAGCAATAAGTATGTCTGATAGAGTAATAGTGCTTACACATAGACCAGCCAAAATAAAACAAATACACAAAATAGAATTCGATATACCAAACAGAACACCACTAAATTGTAGGGAAAGTCCCAAGTTTAGTAAATACTTTGATACACTATGGAAGGAGCTTGGTACTTGATGAAAAAGGAAAAAATCTCACAAGACAGAAAAAAATACTTACAAAAACAAATGAAAGACAAAGTATTAGTAATAGTTACACAAATTTCACTAGTACTTGGATTATTTATACTCTGGGAGGTACTGGCAAATGCAAAAATAATAGACAGTTTTATAATGAGTCAGCCATCTAGAATTTGGGATACTCTAGTTAATTTATCATCAAATGGATTATTAAGACACATAGGAATAACATGTTTTGAAACAATAGTAGGTTTCTTATTAGGAGCAGTAATAGGAGTTATTATCGCAATAATACTATGGTGGTCAAAGTTTTTATCCAAAGTATTTGACCCGTTTTTAGTAATATTAAATAGTTTACCTAAAACAGCTTTAGGCCCAGTAATAATAGTATGGGTAGGAGCAGGAATGCCAGCAATTATAGTCATGCGGGCTTGCAATTTCACTTGTAGTAACAATAATGGAAATTTCAAATGGTTTCAAAAACACAGATAAAGAAAAAATCAAAATGGCTCAAAGTTTTAATAGTACAAAACTACAAATATTAACTAAAATAGTTATACCAGCCAATATATCTACATTCATAAATTCTTTAAAAATAAACATAGGATTATCGCTAGTAGGCGTAATAACAGGAGAATTCCTAGTTTCAAAAGGCGGACTTCGGATACCTAATAGTATATGGAGGTCAAGTGTTCAAATTAGATTTAGTAATGGCAAGTGTATTCATACTAGCAATACTTGCAACTTTGCTATATCAATCTGTGACCCTACTAGAAAAGATTTTTGTTAAAACAAAGAGTGAACACTAAAAATAATTAGGAGGGAAAAATTTTGAAAAAGTATATTATACTTGCAATCATAGTTCTTGTAATGATAATAGGGGCAGTTGCAGCTGTTGTTGTTACAAATAACAATCAGGAAGAACAGCCAGCTGCATCTTCTGTAGCGACAACAAAGGTTAAGTTAAATGAGGTAACTCGTTCAGTATTCTATGCTCCACAATATGTTGCAATAGCAAATAGATATTTTGAAGAGGTAGGAATAGAAATAGATTTAACAACAGGTCAGGGAGCAGACCAAGTAATGACGGCAGTAATTTCAGGCCAAAGCGATATAGGATTTGCAGGGCCAGAAGCTTCAATATATGTATACAATGAAGGTAAAGAAGACTACACTCAAGTATTTGCACAATTAACAAAAAGAGACGGTTCTTTCTTAGTAAGTAGAGAAGAAAATGCAGATTTTAAATGGAATGATTTAAAAGGAAAAACAATAATACCAGGAAGAAAAGGTGGAGTACCATATATGACATTTGAATATGTACTAAAACAAAATGGATTAAACCCACAAACAGACCTAGTATTAGATGATAGCATAAAATTCGACTTAATGGCAGGAGCATTCTCAGCGGGAACAGCAGACTATGTAACACTATTTGAACCAACAGCAACCCAAGTACAAAATGCAGGAAAAGGATATATAGTAGCATCAGTAGGAGAGGCATCAGGAGAAATACCATATACAGCATATTTTGCAAAGAAAAGCTATATAGAAGAGAATTCAGAGCTAATTCAGAACTTTGTAAATGCAGTATATAAAGGACAAAAATGGGTAGAAACACATACGGCAGCTGAAGTAGCAGAAGCAATTCAAAGCTTCTTTCCAGACACTGACGTAGATATACTAGAGACAGTAATGCAAAAATACAAAGATATAGATGCATGGAATACAACTCCATATCTAACAGAAGAAGCATTTGACAGATTACAAACAGTAATGGCAGAAGCAGGAGAATTAACTCAAAAAGCACCATACGAAAAAGTAGTAAACAACGATTATGCAACAAAAGCAATAGAGACTGTGAAATAGGAAATATTAAAAATAATGTTGCCAAAAACGAAGCTAATGAGGTATAATAGAGTAAAAGAAAAATAGAAGAGGAGTAAAAAATGAACAAGAAGCTTGGAAGCCTTGCGGCTGTACACACACACACACACAGTTAATCTATTAGCGAAAATAAGAAGAATGAATATATAAAAAATAAAGACATACAAGACTTAGTAAAAAGCTAGGTCTTGTATGTCTTTAAATTTTACGTAAAAACCTACGCAAGGTTAGTATAAAATAAAAGTAATGTGATAGAATAACAAAAAAGAAAAAATCAAAAGAGAAAGGAAAGATAAACATGAAGAAATCAAAAGGAATAACACTGATAGCATTTGTTGTTAGTACAAAATGTCTACAATATAACTGATAACCTCCAAAACGAGTTAAGAGTAGTGAATTTAAAGAATTCAACTAGCCATATAGAAGCTAGACTTTTTATAAATTTAATGCAAAAATGATAAAAAATTTAAAAATATTATAAATATTACTATCAAAAGATAGATACATAGAAAAGTGAATTATCAAAAGTAATTCGCTTTTTTTTTATGCCAAAAAAAGAAAGGAAGATGTAAAATGGAAAAAATGAAAAAACAATTCAAAAGAGAAACAGCACAAAAAGCATTAGAGAATTTAATGCAAAAAATTAAGGAGGCAAACGAAAGAGAAGATTTTATATACAAGATAGATAAAGTAGTCTTATTTGGCTCATATATCAATTCTAACAAAGAAAAAGTAGGAGATATAGATATTGCCATATATATTGATTTAAAAGATAAAAATACACCAGAAATAGACCAAAATTATAAAAGGTCATTCTCATCTGGAAAATATATATCATATATAGAA
>CAYXUA010000083.1:0-6901 GCA_964468015.1 uncultured Clostridium sp.
AATTATAATTAATCCTATAAATATTTTCCTTTTCATTTTCCCTCTACTATCCAAATAAACTCATTTGATTACTTTCAGACATTCCATTTAAACAACCTGTATTCCTTAATAATTCTATTACTGACTTTCCTACTTTTGACCTTATTTGCAAATCACTTATTGACATAAATTTTCCATCTTTTTTAGCACTTTCTATTCCCTCTGCTGCTACTGTTCCTAGTCCTGGAATACTGTTTAATGGTGGTCTTATTTTGTCGCCTTCTATTCTAAATTTTGTTGAATGTGATTTATATAAATCTATTGGTAAAAATTCTATTCCTCTTTCATACATTTCAAGCACTATTTCTAATACTTGGTACATACCTTTATCTTTTACTGTCGCACTATTTCCAAGCATGTCTATTTCTTTCATTTTGTTTTTTACTTTTTCTTTTCCATATATCATAACATCACTATCAAATTCATCTGCTCTTACTGTATAAAATGCTGTGTAATATGCTACTGGTATATGTACTTTAAACCAAGCTATTCTAAATGCCATTGTTACATATGCTGCAGCATGGGCTTTTGGGAACATGTACTTTATTTTTTTACAAGAATCAATATACCATTCTGGTACATTGTGTTCTCTCATCAAAGCTTCATACTCTGCCCATTTTACTGGGTCTTTTAGTGCTTTACCTTTACGAACTACCTCCATTATTTTGAAAGCTGATTTTGGCGGTAATCCCATTCTCATTAAGTATGTCATAATATCATCTCTAGTACATATCGCTTCTGATAGAGTTACTGTTCCTGCCTCTATTAAAGATTGAGCATTATTTAGCCACACATCTGTACCATGTGATAGTCCTGATATTCTTATTAATTCCTCGAAAGTTTTTGGTCTTGTGTCTACTAACATTCCTCTAACAAATTTTGTTCCAAATTCAGGTATACCATAAGTTCCAACTTCTGAATTTATTTGTTTTTCTGTTACTCCTAACGCTTCTGTCGAACTAAATATTGACATTGTTTGTTTGTCATCTAGTGGTATTGTTTGAGGGTCAACACCTGTTATATCTTGCAACATTCTGATTACAGTTGGATCGTCATGTCCTAGTATATCTAGTTTTAACAAATTCTTATCTATTGAGTGATAATCAAAATGTGTTGTTATAATATCTGAATTTGGGTCATCTGCCGGATGTTGTACTGGGCAGAAATCATATATTTCTCTATCTCTTGGTACTACTATAATTCCACCTGGATGTTGTCCTGTTGTTCTTTTTACTCCTGTACAGCCTATTGCAATCCTACCAACTTCTGCATTACTTACTGGTATGTTTCTTTCCTCATAGTATTTTTTAACATATCCAAATGCCGTTTTCTCTGCTACTGTACCTATTGTTCCAGCTTTAAATGTCTTTCCTTTTCCAAATAGTACCTCAGTATATTTGTGTGCCTTTGCTTGATATTCTCCTGAGAAATTTAAGTCTATATCTGGCTCTTTATCTCCATCAAATCCAAGGAAAGTTTCAAAAGGTATATCCATCCCGTCTTTGTCTAGTCTATGGCCACATTTTGGGCATTCTTTATCTGGTAAGTCAAAACCATTTCTTACTCCATAATCTGTAAAATCTGAATATTTACAATTTGGGCATCTATAATGTGGCACTAAAGAGTTTACTTCTGTTATACCTGTCATGTTTGCTACAAATGATGAACCTACTGAACCTCTTGAGCCAACTAGGTATCCATCTTCATTTGATTTCCACACTAGTTTTTGAGCAATTATATACATTACAGAGAATCCATTTTTTATAATTGAGTTTAGCTCTTTGTCTAGTCTTGCTTTTACTATTTCTGGTAAGTCTTCTCCATACAACTCTTTTGCTTTATTCATTGCTATATCTTCAATTTCCTTCTCGCAACCTTCTATATGTGGTGGGCATTTATCTGGAGATATTGGAGATATTTTTTCACACATATCTGATATCTTATTCGTATTTGTTACTACTATTTCGTATGCTTTGTCATAGCCTAAATATGAAAATTCTTCTAGCATTTCGTTAGTTGTTCTTAAATACAATGGAGCTTGTTCATCTGCATCATCGTAGCCTTGTCCTGCCATTAATATTCTTCTATATATTTCGTCTTGTGGATCCATAAAATGAACATCACAAGTTGCTACTACTGGTTTATTTAGCCTTTCTCCTAATTTTATTATTCTTCTGTTTATGTCTTTTAGTGCCTCTTCATCTGGCACTGTTCCATTTCTAATCATAAATTGATTGTTGCCTAGTGGTTGTACTTCTAGGTAGTCATAAAAGTCTGCTATTTCTTCTATTTCTTCTTCGGATTTTCCTGCTACTATTGCTCTGTATAATTCTCCTGCTTCACAGGCACTTCCTATTATTAATCCTTCTGAATGAGCCATGTATACGCTCTTAGGTATTCTTGGTCTTTTATAGAAATAGTCTAAGTGTGAGTATGATATTAATTTGTATAGATTTTTCAATCCCACTAAGTTTTTAGTTAATATTATAGCGTGATAACTTTGTAGATTTTTTACATTTATCTCCCCACTACATTTTGTATCTATTTCAGTTACTGTTTCTACACCTTTTTCTTTTAATTTTTCTAACATTACATTAAATACTTTTACTAATGTTAATACATCATCTAGTGCTCTATGTGCTACATCTACTTTAATTCCTAAATTTTCTGCAATTATTCCTAATTTATATTTCTTAAAATCTGGAAATATTTGCTTTGCTAGACTTAAAGTGTCTATATATGTATTATCTAATTTATATCCTAGTTTTTCAGCATAATATCTTATAAATCCAATGTCAAAAGAAGCATTGTGTGCTACTAATACAGCATCTCCTAAGAACTCTAAGAATTTGGGTAGCACCTCTGCTATTGTTCCTGCATCTTTTACCATATCATCTGTTATATGTGTTATTTCAACTATCTTTTGTGGTATTGGTTTTTCTGGGTTTACAAAGCTTTCAAATTTGTCTATTATTTCTCCATTTCTTATTTTTACAGCTCCCAATTCTGTAATTTTTTCAGTTTGGAAAGATAGTCCTGTTGTTTCTATATCTAGTACAACATATTCTGTATCTATTGATTGATTTTTTGAATTGAATACATTTGTGTTTTTGTCTGGTACTAGATATGCCTCAACACCATATATTACTTTTATATCTGCATCTTCTGCTGCGTGATTTGCTTCTGGGAAGGCTTGTACAACTCCATGGTCTGTTATTGCTATTGATTTCATTCCCCATTTTATTGCTCGTTTTATAAGGTCTGTTGCTGAAGTTAACCCATCCATCTGGCTCATTTGAGTATGCATATGCAGCTCTACTCTTTTTGTTTCTGCAGTATCCATTCTTTCTGATTTCTTTACGCCTTCAGTTTCTATTATAGTATTAGCCATAAATGTAACTTCTTTTGCAAAATTATCATAAGCTGCTGTTCCTACTACTTTTACTCCTTTAGCTTTTTTTAGTCTTCCTAATATTTTGCCTGTTTCCTCCTGTTTCACAAAAGCTTTGCAGGTTATAGAGCTTGTACCATCATATATGTCAAAAATTATTATTGCTTTTTCATTTTTTATATCCCTTGAGTCTGTTTTTATTACTGTTCCATCTAACACGACTTTTTTATTATCTAACACTAAGTCTTGTATTTTCTCTAATTCTTCTTTAATTTGTAGACTTCTTCCATATATTAAAGGCGAATTTTCCTCTGGTTGCTCCTGCTTCTTCTCTTCTACTATATTTTCTTTTGGAGCTTCCTCAGTTTTCTTTTTCTCTTTTGGTTTCTCCTTTTCTTTTTCCTTATTCTGTATTTCCATTTCTTGAATATGTCTTATAAGTTCTTCTTGCATTTTTCTCTCAAATTCTTGTTGAAGCTCATATTCGTTTTCTTCTGCTTCCTCTTTATAATTTACTTTTAATTTCTTTCCATAAACTTTATTAATTACATCTGAAAGGGATTCATCCACTCCTCTGTTTTTTAGAAAATCTGCTCCTTTTACCTTTAAAGTAACATTTGCATTGTTCCCATCCACTTCTATTTTACTATTTTTTAGTATTCCTATTGTAGCCGGGTGTTTTTTAAACACATAGCATGTAAGATTTTTCCAATTATCTTGTATATCTGATAAATCTTCTTCTTTTTCATGTTGTATGTTTGTATTTATTTCATCTATTTTAAATCTGTTTGTTAAATAATTCTCAAATTCAAAAATATCTTTTGCTTCAACTCTAGTATCTGTACTTAGATTTATAGATAATTTATTTGTTTTTTTGAATAAATTTATTTCTCCCACATAGCAATTTGAAATACTATTTTCCACTACATAATCTTTAAATATATCTTTAACTTGTTTTGTTGAAACTGCACCATTATTGTCCATTATATCCCTCCGCAAATGTATGCTACAACTGCATATATTAAAACTTTTATTAAAGCAGAACATATTAGTTTATAGTTCATTGCTTTTACTCCAATTTTGTTAATTACATCATAATTTTCCAAAATTTCTTGCATTTCATTTGGCTTTAGTATTTTTTCATATTTCATGTATTCTCTTGCCAGATATCTAGCCTTTATCATTGCATCTGTTTCTAAGTAATTTCTAATAAAGTAATATACAAATCCCATTAAACTTAAGATTGCTATTTGAAGCATTGTATCTTTGAATACGCCACATATAGTTAAGATTATTGCTATTGCGAAGTATATTATGTATATATTTGAAAATATGAAATTTGCCCAAAGAATGCTTTTGTCTTGCATAGAATGTATGCATTCATGTGCAACTGTTTGTATTCTTGTAAAGCTATCCTTCAAATTTGCAATGCTTATTTTATTGCTCATAACCAGATATAGGCTTGTCTTACTTTCTTTATCTTCTTCTATTTTTACATCTTTGTTTCCTATCATTAAACATATCTTTTTGCAAATTTCTAGATTACTTGGAAAGGCATTAGTTAATTTATCTAAATTTTCATTTTTAGCTATTCTTTTTAATGTTACTAAATCAATTTGCAAAATAATTTTTAATCCTATTAATATTGCAAGTATTATAATCATTATAATTAATAAACTCACTATTACCACTCCTTATATTTGTTTATACAGACAAGCAATATTTGTCCTGCTTATATTAGCTTAAAAAGATGTATTGTTATTGCAATACATCTTTTACTGCTTCTCCTATAATTTTGTTTACATCTGCTAGCATTACATTAAATCTAACTTGTGTATCAAAGAATTTTTTTACATCTTTTTGTTCTAGTAGTATTGTATATAACTCTTGTAATTTTTTCATTTTTTGTTCATCTTGCTTCCCCTCTTGAATTGTTAGCATTTGAGCCTCATATTTTATTTTCTCAAATTCTTCGACTTGTTCTTTTAATTTTGGATCTGCATATATTATTTCTTTCATTTCTTTATATTCAATATATTCTCTACTATTTTTTAATTGCCTTGCTAATTCGTGTGTTGTATCATAAACTGTCATATTTATTACCTCCTAAATTATGCATACGCTTGCCTTTTCTTGAAATTCAATAAGCTTGTAATTTCTCCTTCTACTGTGTTTTTTGCTTTTTTTGTTTTCTTTGCATTCTCTTGAGCTATTTGTCTTGCCTGTCTCTCAGCCATTGTTTCGCAAATTGCTTTTTGGTATGTGAAATATGTGTCTTGCGCTATTTTCGTCCAGTTGTATTCTGCTTTTACTTTTGCTTTTGCTTTTTTAGATACATTATCACATAACTGATGGTCATATAGTAATTGTAAAACAGAATCAGCTATTGAATTTGAATTTCCAGCATATGCTTTCATTCCGTTTACCCCATGCTCTACAATCTCATTTAAGCCACCAACATCAGATACTACTGTTGGAATTCCTGCAAGCATTGCCTCTAGTGCAACTATTCCAAATGGCTCATAAGTACTTGGGAACACAGCCATATCAGCACATTTATACATTTTAGCTACTTCTTTTGAATTCATATAACCTGTAAAATATACTTTATTTTCTATTCCTAAATTTCTTACCTCTTCTTTTAATTCATCAAGCATTCCGCCTTTACCTGCAATAACTAATTTGCTATCATGATAATTTGCAAGTATTTTTGGCATTGCTCCAATTAAGTGTTGAACGCCTTTTTCATATACTAATCTTCCAACATATAATATTATTTTCTCATTGTCAGAAGCATATTTTCTTCTAAAATCATAATCTTTTTCTACGCCATTATAATTTGTTAAATTAACCCCATTGGGTACAACATTTATTTTCTCAAATGGTAGACCAAATAGTCTTTGTATTTCGCTTTTCATGTAATTGCTATTAACAATTACTTCTGAAGCTTCATAAGTTAAAAGCCATTCTGTATCATTTATATATCTTTGTGTTTCATCATGTATACCACTATTTCTGCCTGCCTCTGTCGCATGTATTGTTGCTACTATCGGTGTATTATATGAATTTTTTAATGTTTTTGCAGCGTATGCTACTAACCAGTCATGAGCATGTATTACATCAAATTCGCCTTCTTTGGCTATAATTTCATTTGCTTTTGCAATTAAGTTAAAGTTCATTTGCATAATCCAGTCTATGAAGTTATTTGGATTTATATTGTAATTGTCTACTCTATATACTTTTACTCCTTTATCATTTTCAAAGTATGCAGCATTTCCTTCTCTATATGTAACTACTGTAACATCATGCCCATCTTTTATTAATCTTTTTGATAAATCATGTACCACTCTAGCAATACCCCCAACAATTCTTGGTGGATATTCCCACGTTAACATTAAAATTTTCATATTTTTACCCCTTTCAAAATCTTTAGTTCTACATTTAATTAGAGTTGAATATTATATATACAAC
>CAYXUA010000084.1:0-6776 GCA_964468015.1 uncultured Clostridium sp.
GTATTACCAACATTAATATATTTTGTTATAATAGCAATGGGAACACCATATAAAGAAATAAGATATATTATGCCAATAGTTCCATTATTATTTATAATTGGAATATATGCTTTTAAAATTGCGCTACAAAAGATATTTAATGAAAAAACAATAAAAATAATAATGTCAGTAAGTGCAGTAATTTTATTAATAATTCCTATACTATTTAACTGGAATATAACATATCTATATCCTGATATGAAAGAAACTGTAAGCAAAATAGAAGAAAAACATGCTACACCAGCATTATACATATTCAATAAAGATTGCAACAGATTTATGGATGACTTATACTTATTTACTAAATTAGATACATCATATATAATGGACTCAAAAGTTGCAAGTGAAGAAGAAATAAATAGAGTTCTGCAAGATGCGGACATTCAAAATGGCATAATATTATTCATAAATTCAAACTTAGAAAACGACAATTATATAAACATGATATTAAATTCAACAGACCTAGAAAAATGCGAATATATGAAGAGATTAAACGCATGTGATGTATATTATTTATATTAAAAACAAAGGAGTTAAAATATGATATTAGATAATATAATATTTGAGAAGAAAATAAAAGTATATGCTTTTGTTGGACCATCAGGAACAGGTAAAAGTTATAGAGCTCAGATGGTAGCAAGTGAGAGAAATATAAATTTTATTATAGATGATGGTTTACTAATAAATGAAAATGAAGTAGTGGCTGGAACATCTGCTAAAAAGGCTCCTACAAAAATCGAAACAGTTAAAGCAGCATTATTTACTAGA
This sequence comes from uncultured Clostridium sp., assembly GCA_964468015.1. Classification (GTDB taxonomy): domain Bacteria; phylum Bacillota; class Clostridia; order TANB77; family CAG-508; genus UMGS1864. The sequence continues at coordinate 808 of CAYXUA010000084.1, forward strand.
CCAGAGCAAAAAGCAGAAATAATAAAAGCATTAAGACACTACAAACCAAACAGTATTTTGATATTAGGAACATCAGACAATATGGTTAAGAAAATAACAGAAAACCTAGGCCTACCAGAGGTTTCAGAATTCATATACATAGATGAAGTTGCAACAGAGGAGGAAATGGAAACCGCAAGAAGAATAAGGACTACAGAAGGAAAGCATGTTATACCAGTTCCAACATTTGAAATAAAGAAAGATTTTTCAGGATTTTTATTAGACCCATTACAAATTTTTAAATCAAAGGGTTCTGGAAACAAACCATATATATCAGAAAAATCTATTATAAGACCAACTTTCAGCTACTTAGGTAATTTTAAAATATCAGATACAGTATTTAGACAAATAGCAGAACATATTGCATTTAAATCAGATGCAATATACAGAGTTACTAAAACCAGAATAAATAATATGGGAGAAGGAATTTCTGTATACATGGAAGTTATAATTGTATATGGATACAATGTTTTAGATAGCCTAAGAGAATTTAAATTAAAATGCAAGAAAGAAATCGAGCAATTAACTGCAATGAATGTACAAGAGGTAGATGTTGTTGCAAAAGGAATTCAAGTAGTAGAAGAAGATTAAAGGAGGAATAAATATGTCTTTTATAGTCGCAATAGACGGCCCAGCAGGAAGTGGAAAAGGAACAGTGGCAAATAAAATAGCAAATGAATTAAATTTAGTAAACATCGATACAGGAGCAACTTATAGATGTCTAGCCTTAGCAGTTTTAAGAGCAAATGTTGCGATAGATGATACAGAAAAAATATTACAAGTTTTAGACAATATTTCAATTCAAATACAAGGAGCAAATAATGAACAAGTCATATTACTCAATGAGGAAGATGTTACACAAAAAATAAGAAGTTTTGAGGTGACACAAGTAGTATCGCAAATATCTGCAATACCTGAAGTTAGGCTAAAACTAGTTGAATTTCAAAGAATGTTAGCAAACAACAAAAATGTAATAATGGATGGCAGAGATATAGGTACATATGTATTTCCAGATGCAGATGTAAAAATATATCTAGATGCTTCTTTAGAAGAAAGAGCAAAAAGAAGATATGAGGAGAATATTCAAAAAGGAATAGATGCAACTTATGAAGATGTTCTAGAAAATATAAGAATGAGGGATAGACAAGATAAGTCCAAAAAAATAGGTTCATTAAAAATTGCCGAAGACGCAGTAGTTATAGACTCAAGCGATATGTCAATAGAAGAAGTTGTAAGTGAAGTGAAAAATATAATCAAAAATAAGGTGAAAGGAAAAGGTGTATAAATGGAAAAGGTTAAAAAAACAGGTCATAGAATTAAAAAGAGAATTTGGAAAGCTATTTTACATTTTGTAGCTATAATATATGCAAGACCAAAAAAAGTAGGAGAGGAAAATATACCAAAAGAGGGAAATTATATAATATGTGCAAACCATGTACATGCACTTGATGCACCTGTTTTAGTGTTGACATTGAAAAGAGAAGTAATATTTATTGCAAAAGAAGAATTATTTAAAAATAAATTTTTAAAATGGTTAGGAAATACTTTTGATGTAATATCAATAAAAAGAGACAGTGCAGATATAGAGGCCATGAAATTGTCATTCAAAGCTTTAAAACAAAAGAAATTATTAGGATTATTCCCAGAAGGAACTAGAAATGGAATGGCAAAAGGGGTAAGATTGCACAATGGAGCTGCTTTAATAGCCTTGAAAACAAATAGTCCAATTATTCCAGTAGGAATTCAAGGAAACTTTAAACCATTTAGAAAAGTAAAACTTAATATAGGAAAACCTATGGACTTTTCAGAATATGCTAAAGAGAAGAATAATAAAGAAGTATTAGATAAAATAACAAAACAAGTAATGGATGAAGTAGTAAGATTGACAAATGAAAAAATATAATATATAATATTATCCTGTGATATAAGTATACATAATGTAAGGGCGAAAACACTCGCCCTTATTAATAGATTAAATTAATATAAAGGGGAAGAATAAAATGAATAACACAAAAATAAGAAATGTAGCAATAATTGCACACGTTGACCACGGAAAAACAACATTAGTAGATGCTTTGCTAAGACAAAGCCACATATTTAGAGAAAATGAACAAGTAAGAGAAAGAGTAATGGACTCTAATGATTTGGAAAAAGAAAGAGGAATCACAATTCTTTCAAAAAACACATCAGTAATGTATAACGATATAAAAATAAACATAGTAGACACACCAGGACATGCTGATTTTGGTGGAGAAGTGGAAAGAGTTTTAAAAATGGTTGATGGTGTACTACTATTAGTAGACGCTTTTGAAGGTGCTATGCCTCAAACAAGAGAAGTATTAAAAAAAGCTCTTGCATTACACTTAAAACCAATAGTAGTAATTAACAAAATAGACAGACCTGGAGCAAACCCAGAAAAAGTAGTTGACCAAGTATTGGATTTATTCATTGAGTTAGGAGCAGATGATGACCAACTTGACTTCCCTGTTATATATGCTTCAGCGAAGAATGGAATTGCAAAAATGAGCATGGAAGAAGAAACAAACAATGTTAATTGCATATTTGAAACAATCATAGAAAAAATATCTGCACCATCATGTGAAATGGATGGAACAGCACAACTTCTTGTTTCAAACATAGATTATGATGACTATTTAGGGAGAATAGCAGTAGGAAGAATAGAAAGAGGAAAAATAACTCTTGGAATGCAAGTTGCTGTATGCAAAAAAGAAGACAAAATAGTAAATGGAAAAGTAGCAAAACTATTCACATACATGGGACTTAAAAAAGTAGAAGTAGAAGAAGCTTCAGCAGGTGATATAGTGGCCCTATCTGGAATTGAAGACATAAACATAGGAGATACAATTTGTGATATAAGCAATCCAGAAAAAATACCATTTGTAGATATAGATGAACCAACAGTATCTATGACATTTAGTGTAAATGATGGACCATTTGCAGGAAAAGAAGGACAATTTGTAACATCAAGACATATAAGAGATAGATTATTCAAAGAGCTTGAAAGGAATGTAAGCTTAAGAGTAAAAGAAACAGATAGAGCTGAGAGTTTTGAAGTATCTGGAAGAGGAGAACTTCATTTATCAGTATTAATTGAAACTATGCGAAGAGAAGGGTTTGAACTTCTAGTTTCAAGACCAAAGGTTATATTTAAAGAAATAGACGGAGTTAAATGTGAACCAATAGAAAGACTTGTGGTAAACGTACCAGATGATGCAATAGGAAATGTTATAGAAAAACTAGGAAGAAGAAAAGGCGAAATGGTAAACATGGAACCAGCAGAAGACGGACACACAAAGGTAGAATTTAAAATACCTGCTAGAGGACTAATTGGTTACAGAACTGAATTCATGACAGATACAAAAGGAAATGGTACAATGAATAGTATTTTTGATTGCTATGAACCATATAAGGGAGATATACAATCAAGAGTAAGAGGAACACTTGTTGCATTTGAGGCTGGAACAGCTGTAACTTATGGTTTATACAATGCTCAAGAAAGAGGAGAGTTATTTATAGGACCAGGTACAGAGGTATATGAAGGAATGATAGTAGGTCTAAATTCTAGAGGAGAAGATATTGCTATAAATGTATGTAAAGAAAAACATTTAACAAATACAAGAGCTTCTGGTTCTGATGATGCTTTAAGATTAGTTCCACCAATTCAATTCTCATTAGAGAAAGCAATAGAGTTTATTGCAGAGGATGAATTAGTTGAAGTAACACCATTAAATATTAGATTAAGAAAGAAAATATTAGACAGTAAAACAAGAGAAAGAATGGCAAGAAGATAAAATGTAGAACCAATAGTCAAGCGATAGAATGCTATTTGACTATTGGTTAATTTTAATTTAGGGAGAAATGTTATGTTGTTTGAGGAGATAAAGGAAAAAGCCTTAGAAGACCATATTCCAATTATTATGGATGATACTTTAGAGGTTATACAGGATATTTTTAAAAAAGAGAAGCCAAATAGAATTTTAGAGATTGGTACAGCTGTTGGATATTCTGCTATTTGCTTTGTAAAGGCTGCTTCTGAAGATACTACTGTTGACACTATTGAGTTAGATGAAGACAGAGCAAAACAAGCCATTGCTAATATTAAGGCTATGGGGCTTGAAGAGAATATTAATGTAATGATTGGGAATGCAGTTGATATTTTACCTACTTTAAATGGTGAATATGATATTGTGTTTATTGATGCTGCCAAGGGGAAATATCCTTTCTTTTTGAAAGAGGCTATTAGATTAGTTAGACCTAATGGTATTATTTTGGCTGATAATATTTTGTATAAGGGCTATGTTATGAGTGATTATAATAAACATAAGCAGAGAACTGCTGTTAGAAATCTTCGTGAATACATAAAAGAAGCTACTGAGGACAGTCAGCTTGAGACTGAAATTCTTGAAGTTGGAGATGGGTTGGCTGTTAGTCGTGTTTTTAAGTAGTGCTTTTGGTTTAGATCTGGTGCTCGTCCAAAGAAGAAGATAATGATAAAAATAATAAATAATATGTAGTGGCTCCAAGCTCACGGGTATTCCCCCGCCTCAAAGGGCTGTCGCTCACCACATATTATTTATTATTTTTATCATTATCTTCTTCTTTGAACTATTTAAAATATGAGACTATTAGATTGACTAATTTGACATAATGTCTTGAAAGATGCTATAATTGTATTATAGACAAGAGATATGCGACTGTGAAAGTAACTTAGGAGAAGGAGAGGGTGAATTATGGCAGAGGATAAAATAGAAAATAAAAGTTCAATTTGGAAGAAAGCAGCTGTAATAGGTGCTGCTGCTATGACAATGGTAGGTGCAAATATTCAAGAAACTGAAGCTGCTAATCCACAGCATCAAAATAATGGACAAAGAGTAACGGTAGCGCAACAACAGCAACAACAAATTTCACAACCTAAAGAACAGCAATCGCAAGATAGAGTTCAAGGAAATGTAAAAGATGATAGAGCTAAATTTGTTGAAAGTATAAAAGTAGCTGAACCAATGTCAGATGCAGAGTTTTGGAGAATTGCGAAAGAAGCTAAAGAAACTGGCAAAAAAATCACGGACCCAGCTTGGATAGCTAAATATCAGCAGATGAGGCAAAAAGCTGCAAGAGATAAACACCAAAATAATATGAATAGACAAGCACCTATTCAAGAAAGAGAATAAATGGATAATATAAAATAAAAAACCAGCTTTGGCTGGTTTTTTAACTTAAATAAGATATAGCAGATAATATCAAATCTATTATCCATATCATTACAAATACTTTGACCATGACATCTAATATTACTGGCGTTATTTTCTTTAAAAATATATTCACAATTTTTTCTACGAATGGATGTATGTAATTTACTACAATAATAGCTATTATTCCCCATATAAATGTAAAAGATAGACAAATTCTTCCGTTTATGTTAAATGGATCATTTGAATAATCCCACCATTTAAGATTAAATATGGCATCTAGTGCAAAGCCTGCTATGTATTCGAAATAAGTAAGAACAATTGATGCTATGAAGAATAATTTTACATTATGTCCCTTGTATCTTGATAGACCGACTATTAAGATCAACATTCCGAAGCCATATATTGGACAGATAGGGCCTAATAAAAATCCACGGTTATTAAAATGACCAAGAACTATATAAGCATAAATTGTTTCTAATACCCAACCTAGAAATGAGTAAATGAAAAAATATAATATATGCTTATTTACAACGTTAATTTTTTCAGACTCTTCCATAATTACTTCCTCCAATTTTCATATAAGTATAATATCAAAAGAATTGAGAAAAGTAAAGTAGCTTTATCAATCATAAATTAAATCTTAATAATTTGCTAAAATTTTTCTATGACTATTTTGTGAATTAGTCTTGACAGTTTACAATAATAAATATAAAATAGTAG
>CAYXUA010000085.1:0-6717 GCA_964468015.1 uncultured Clostridium sp.
TTTCAGTATAATTTTTACATTTTTATTCGGCATTATATACTTATTTCCAACATTTTTCTCACACATTTCCACTATATCTTCTACATTTATTTTCTGTATTCCAAATGTGTTTCCAAGCAATTTATTAATAGTATATAACACTAGTCTTCTTTTTATTACTTTTTCTAAGTCTGCAAATAGTTTCGCATTTAAAATTATCTCATCACTATTTGCATGTATTAATAATTCTTTATATGCCTCTTCTGTTCTATCTAACATGTATTTCTCTTCTTCTCTTACTGTAGTTGCTAATCTCTCTAATGTATTTATTATATTAGGATTAAATTCCTCTTTTATATATGGTATACAAATATTTCTTATTTTATTTCTTGTATACTCATTTTCTAGATTGCTTTCATCTATTCTTGGATTTAATTTTTCTTCTTCACAATATTGTTCTATTTCTTCTCTTGAGGTTTCAACTATTGGTCTTATATATTTATTTTCTCTTTTAGGCTCTATTCCTTTTAATCCTGATATTCCGCTTCCTCTAAGTAAATTCATTATTATAGTTTCTGCATTATCATTTTTATTATGAGCTATTGCTATTTTATTTGAATTTGTTTTTTGCAAAATTTCTTCAAAAAAATCATATCTTACTTTTCTTCCTGTTTCTTCTAATCCTCTTTTTGTTTCTTTTGCAATTTTCTGTATTTCAGCATGTTTGATATATAATTCTATATTATATTTTTCACAATATTCTTTTACATATTCCTCATCTTTTCTTGCATTTTCTCTTAGCCCGTGATTAATATGTGCTGCAATTATTTGAAATTCAAATATGTTTTCTTCTTTTAATTTTCTCAAAATGTCCAAAAGGCAAATAGAGTCCGGCCCTCCTGAAACGCCGAACTACTATTTTATCGTTATTAGCAATCAGATTATATTTCTTTATTGTTTTTAATACCTCATTTTTCAAATCTGGCATTATTCTTCATACCTTCTTTCTAAATTAGCAAATTTTGTGTAATCTCCAAGCCATGCTAGTTTTACTGTTCCTGTTGAACCTCCTCTGTGTTTTGCAATTATTACTTCTGCTATATTCTTTTCCTCTGTGTTTTCATTGTAATAATCATCTCTATATAGGAATATTACTATGTCGGCGTCTTGCTCTATCGCTCCAGATTCTCTTAAGTCTGAAAGCATTGGCCTGTGGTCATCTTTTCTTTGTTCCGGTGCTCTTGATAACTGTGATAATGCTATTACTGGCACATTTAATTCTTTTGCTAATATTTTTAATGACCTACTTATTTCAGATATTTCCTGCTCACGACTTGAATTTTTCTTACTACTTGCTGTTACTAGCTGCAAATAATCTATTATTACTAAACCTATATTCTGTTCTAGCTTTAATTTTCTACATTTAGCTCTTATTTCTGCTATTGATATACCTGGTGTATCATCGATAAATATTGGTGCCTCAGATATTGGTCCTAATGCTGTAGCTAATTTGCCCCAATCTGATTCTTCTATTTTACCTGTTCTGACCTTTTGGCTATCCACCATTGCTTCACTACATAGAATTCTGTTTGCCACCTGTTCTTTAGACATTTCTAGGTTAAATATTACTACTGGTACTTTTGCCTTTATTGCTGCATTTGCTGCAATATTAATTACAAATGCAGATTTACCCATAGCTGGTCTTGCAGCTACTAGTATTAGGTCTGAATTATGAAGTCCTGCTGTTTTATAGTCTAATTCTATAAATCCTGTAGGAATACCAGTTACTACGTCTTTTCTATTATATAATCTTTCTATTTCAGCAAAAGTCTCAACCAATACATCTTTAATTGCAGTATATCCTTTTTGATTTCTTGTTTTTAATATATCAAATACTTTTTTCTCTGTCATTTCCATTAAAACGTCTACATCTTCCTCTTGAGAATAACCTAAATTAATTATTTCGTTAGCTGTTTTTATTAGACCTCTTAACATAGACTTTTCTTCAACAATTCTAATATATTGTTCTGCATTTGCAGTTGTTGGTACTCTATCTGGTAATGAGGCAAGATATTCTAATCCTCCTACTGCATCTAGCTTTCCAACTGACATCAATTCAGCTTTTACAGTGATTATATCTACTGGTTTTCCTGTATTATATAGAGTTATTATTGCATCGTATATTGCTTTATGGTCTTCCCTATAGAAATCATCTGAATTTATGGCTTCTACCGCTGATATTACTGCATCTTTGTCTGTTAACATGCTTCCGAAGTATGGCTTGTTCTGCTTCTATATCATGTGGTGGTACTTTTCCTAGTTCCATGTGGTTTGCTCCTTTTTATATTATAAGCTTTCTATTGATACTGTTAATTTTGCAATTACACCTTCATATAGTCTTATATCTATACTATATCTTCCTAAGTTCTTTATATTTTCTTTAAGCATTACTTTCTTTTTATCTACTTCTATTTTGTGGATTTTTTTCAATTCCTCTGATATTTCTTTGCTTGTAACTCCACCAAATATTTTTCCATTTTCTCCTGCCTTTACTTTTATAGATAATGTTATATCTTTGATTTTCTCTGCTATTTTCTTAGCTTCTTCTAATTCTAATTCCTTTTTATGTGCTTCTGATGATTTTTTTGCATTTAGTCTGCTCATATTTCCTGCATCTGCTGGCAATGCTAATTTCTTTGGAAATAAGAAATTTCTTGCGTATCCATCACTTGCATTTATTACTTCATCCTTTTTTCCTACACCTTTTATATCTGCCAATAATATAACTTTCATTTGCTCCTCCTTCTAACGAGTAATGCTCGCCTATTCATTTTTTAAGTATTCTTCAACTTTTTCAACAACCAATTTCTTAGCTTCTTCTAGTGATAATTCTTCAAGTTGTGCTCCTGCTACAGTTATATGTCCGCCGCCACCTAATTTTTCCAGTATTACTTGAACATTTATGTCTCCAACAGAACGACCACTTATACAGGTTTTATTTCCATCATTTCCAATTACAAAAGATGCTGTTATATCGCTTATTTTTAATAACTCATCTGCTGCTTTAGCACATATTAATCCTGCATTTTTATTTTTTTCTTCATATATAGCAATACCTATCGTTCCATTTATAAGCTCTGTATTTTTAACTATATCTGCAATTGTATTGTAGTTCTCTAAGTCCATTTGGAATAATTTTTTTACTTTTATTATATCTACTCCTAATTTTCTTAAATATGCTGCTGCTTCAAAAGTTCTAACACCTGTTTTAAATGTGAAGTCCTTTGTGTCTACCATTATTCCACCATATAATCCTTCTATTTCTTGAGTTGTTAGTCCTACTTCTTGTTTTGCATATTGTAGTATTTCAATAACTAACTCTGCTGCTGAAGATGCATACACTTCGTGGAATAACAGAGCTGGATTTTCTATTGAATCCGTACTTTTTCTATGATGGTCTATTATAACTACTTTTTCTGTTTCTTGTAATAATTCTGGAACTTCTACATAATTCTTTTTATGTGTATCAACTACTATTAATAAAGTCTCTGGTCCAACTTTTGAAATAGCCTCGTTTTTATCTATTATAGAAGTCTGATATTCAGGTTCTTGTTTTAGATTTTCAATAAAACTTGCAAGAGTTATATCTGCTGTTTGGCTAACTATATATGCTTCAACTCCTAAAGATTTCGCCATTCTGTACATACCTAAACTTGCTCCCATAGAGTCTATATCTCCATTTACATGTCCCATTATTATAACATTTTTAGATTCTGATATAAGCTCCTCTAGAGCATGAGCTACCATTCTTGCTTTTACTTTAGTTCTTTTTTCTACTTCTTGGCTTCTTCCACCAAAGAACACATAATTGCCATCCTTTTTTAGTACAGCTTGGTCTCCACCTCTTCCTAAAGCTATGTCAATGGCTGTTAATGCAGATTTATATTTTTCTATATTATTACTTCCTTCATCTGCTATAGCTATACTTAAGGTTATTGCTATTTTCTCACTTGTATTTATTTGTTTTATTGTATCTAGTATATTAAATTTCTCATTTTCAATCTGTTCAAGATATTTATTTTCAAATACACATACAAATGTATCCCTATCTTTTTTTATTACTAATGCTTCTATTTTCTCTGACCATTCGTATATTTCTTTTTCTACTGCTGCTATAACTTGTGGTAGCTCTTGTGTTGAAGTTCTTTGCATCAATTCTTCATAATTATCTATCATAATAATTCCAACACAAGTTTTAGAATCTTCATATTTTTTTAATATATCACTGTTTTCTGTATTATCTATGAAATAAAGTGTTGTTATATATTTTTTCTCTCCATTTTTCTCACCTTTATTTCTTACATACTCACCTTTAACATTGTATGTTTTTCCTACTATTTCAATTTGTTTATCAATTGTCTTTTTCTCATTGTTAATAATTTCTTGCTTTACTTCTTTTATGATGTCTTCTAAATATGTATTAATATTCACATTAATAAACTCTCTTACAAATTTATTGTTTTTCCAAACTATATTTCCATCTGTTTCTATGATTATTAGCGGAAATGGTGAATTGATTAATGTGCTTCTCGCAGCTGAATCAACATCAAAAGTTAATTCTTGAATATGTTTAAAAAACTCATTCTTCTTTCTTCCATTTGCCCAAAAAGTATATACAAGTAATATAGCATATAAAATAATTGCTGGTATGATATATACTCTCTCATAAACGCATAATAAAACTAAAAGCAATAGTATTATAACTAAGTATATTTTCGTTTTAGATGTTATTTTATCTAAAATTTTTCTACTATTTAACATGATTTTTCTCCTTTTTTACCATATATATTGTACTCTGTAATGCCCTAAATGTCAAGACTTGCTTTTATTGCTTTTATTTTTATACCTTCATTCATAAACATTATTTCATGTTCTGTAAGTACATTTTCTTGCTTACTATCACTATGTAAATCCTTGGTTTTATAGAATATATTCAATCCACTTTCTTCAAAATATCTTAATGTTGCTAAATATAGGTTATCATCGTCTGTTTTAAAATGGATTTCTCCTTGTGGTTTTAAGAATTTTTTGTATAATTCTAATTGTTTGGGGTGGGTTAATCTTCTTTTATTGTGTTTTGCTTTTGGCCATGGATTGCAGAAGTTAATATATATTCTATCTATTTTATCTTCTTCTGAGAATATATCTATTATTTGCTCAATATTATAGGCTGTAAGTAGTATGTTTTCCACTTTTTGTTCTGCTTCTGTGTATGCTTTTTCTATATTTCTTCTTGCATATCCTAGTACATCACTTTTTATATCTATGGCAATATAATTTATTTCTGGATGTTTAACTGCTAAATCAGCTATAAAAACACCTTTACCTGCTCCTAGTTCTAAATGTATCGGATTATTATTTTGAAAACTCCCCTTCCATTTTCCTTTTTGCTCTTTTGGATTGTCTATAAAATATTTACATGCCTCAAGTTCGGGTCTTGCCCACGCTTTTCTTCTTATTCTCATTATTATTTTCTCCTTATTATATTATAAAAGGAACTTTGAAACCAAAGTTCCTTTTAGGGCTTATTCTTTAAACTGGTTATGGCGATACCATAACAATCGAACTTCTCTCCTTTTGCCACAGGTCAAAGTAATCTCATAGAAAGTACCCTCCATAGTCGAAACTAACCGTATATCCTCATGGATTTCCTTTTCCAAACCATTTACACCATGCTCAACATGATATTCATTGCGTTGTTCCATTTCGTTAGCCCTCCTTGAAATTTAATTCCCTTATATTATACCATTTTTATGTAAATTATGCAAGCATAACTTTTATTTAGAGGTAACTGTAACTATTGAAAGTTGTATTATTTCTGCTTTTGTGATATAATTAACATAATCAAGCTTTTGCTTGTTCATATATATTATTATCTTTTCCCCACAGAATTTTCTGTGTTTATATAACTATTTAATATTTGAAAGAGGTCGTTGTTTATGCTAAAAAAGAATAGTTTAGGAAAGATTTTAATGGTTGTTGCTTGTATTTGTACTTTTTTATTTACTTTCACTTCAGATGTTAAAGCATCTGATACTCTTGACAGTAATACAAAAGTAAAAGTTTGGGTCGAACCAATTTGTGATAATACGGAAATATATCTTTATGATATTACTTTAGGGGACTTTGAAAGATTAATATATGCTGAGATTCCTTCAAAGCTTTCTCAGACAAATAATTTTTTAATAGTCTTTGAACATGCCTCCCATTTTAATGAATTCAGAAGTATAACTGACCGTTTAAATTCTGAATTTAAAAATGTGATGCAGTTCCAATTGCAATACATAGATGTAATCGATTCGAACCATCTCTCTGCTCTAAAGGAATATGGTTTTACAGAAATTGCTACTGTAGCTTATTTGGCAATTCTTCCTGTAGAACCCCCTTCACAAACATGAAAGAGAGACATATATTCCTAAGAAACTTATATAAGCTTAAACAACCAAAATAACCTCTCAGATTGAGAGGTTATTTTTATTTTTATGCTTCTACTGGAATTGATTCTTTGTCTCCACTTGATTCTGTTTCCTCTGTACTTATATGAACATTTTTGTATTCTTGCATTCCAGTTCCTGCTGGGATTAGTTTTCCTATTATTACATTTTCTTTTAATCCTAATAATGGGTCTACTTTTCCTTTTATTGCAGCATCTGTTAATACTCTTGTTGTTTCTTGGAA
>CAYXUA010000086.1:0-6681 GCA_964468015.1 uncultured Clostridium sp.
ATACATTGTTATTTTTTATAATATATATGTTTTTCAATATCATATTTATATTAAAATCTAAGCTTAATTCAAAATCTCCTAAATTATTTGAAGCAAAAAAATACTAGCCCTTACATTAGGCTAGTATTTTCTATTTTATTTCTACTTATATTTATTTTGTTCAAATTCTAATGAGGCTATTGTAACATTAGATACCTTATCGGCTTTTACCATTGGCTTGCTACCTGCCTGTAATTGTCTAGCTCTTTTAGCAATAATACCTATCAATTCATATCTGTTATCTACTTTTTTAGCAATTTGTCCACTTCCGGTTTATTTATCATTATTATCATCTCCTATATTTTTAAATAAAAAAATAACGCAAATTTTATAGCTGGATTTACACTAAAAAACTACACGCTATCATATTATTTAGATTTTTTTTATATTGTAACATATTTTTGTTTTGAAATGTAAGTAATATCTTTAAATTTTTGCACAAAAAAATAAAAGTTCTTGTTGAACTTTTATTTTGGCTCCTCAAGTTGGACTCGAACCAACGACCCTTCGGTTAACAGCCGAATGCTCTACCGGCTGAGCTATTGAGGAATATATTGTTAGTATCTCTAACGAAGGATATTATATACTATATTTTTTTAATTTTCAATAGTTTTTTATAAAAAAAGCTAGAAATTTTTCAATTTCTAGCTTCTTGTAAATTACTTTAAGAATTTACTTAAAGTTTTCAGGTGCGATAAAACAATTTGAAAAAATTGATTAGCTTCTTCAACGGTAATTTCTGTAGTAGCAGTCATTTTTATGTTTCTTTTAATTTCGCAAAGTTCTTCTTTGAACTCTTTAAAATTTTTACCTCTAACTACCTCCATCATCTCTCTTCTTTTTTCCATAGTAAACTTCTTAGTTGTAGTTATCTTATCCAGTTCTTTAAGAATTTGAGTAAGCATACGAATCTCTTCTTTTATCAACCTTTTTTGTTTCTCTATCTCGTTTTTTTCTTTTAAAATTTCTTGAGTAAAACATACCTCATTCATTTCAAGAGAACAATATTCACGGCATAGAGTAATCAAATTGTTAACTCGGCTTTCCTCTTCTGGTAACACTCTAAGAAAATCACCAATAGCAATTATCCGTCCTTCGCCTTCTGGATAATTATCAACAATTTTAGATAGCTGAGCTACATATTTAGCATATTCCCGTAACTCCAATACTTGTTTGGTTTTTTTGCTTTTGTTGTACATATTCCATCGCTCCTTTTGTGGACTACAGCCCACTTGTAATATTTTTTACTACTCCTCTATTATATATCGTTTCTGAAATTATGTCAACATCTTATTTCTTATTCAACACTTTTTAGTGATTCTATCATATTTATCTTTTTTAATGAAAAATATGTAAATCTGTTTACTATCCAAGTAAATAATATTGTTATTATAATTGGATATATATAACTTAATGGTTTTATTATACTATTAAATCTTAGCACATTTGTTTCGCAAGTTGTAAGTATAAATGAATTTAAGAAATATCCACCAACTAAGCCTAGTGCTATGCCTATTATTGTTAATAATACCGTTTCCCTTGTTACATATTTATAAACCTCTTTATCATAGAAACCTAAAACCTTTATTGTAGCCAACTCTCTTATTCTTTCACTTATATTTACATTAGATAAATTATATAATACAACAAATGCCAGTAAACCTGAGGATATTATTAATATCACAACTACATAGTTCAATGAATTCATCATATCCTCCATAGTACTTGCCATATTTGATACTTGTGATACTCCTGTAACACCTTCATTCTCTATCATCTGTTTTGCCAATTCACTTTCTTGGTCCTCTGTCAAACCATTAGTCTTTATAAGAATAACATTATTTTCATATTCTGTATCGTATAAACTCATATACAAATCTTTTGACATATATATATAATGATATATATAGTTCTCAACAATATTTCCAACAGTAACTTCTTTCTCTATTCCATCACTATCTCTTAATGCAATTGTACTTCCCTCTTGCACATCCAATACTTCTGCTACTTTATCTGTTATTGCTATTTTATTATTATCTAAAATTACTGTCTGCTCTGTTTCTTTATCTAAAATATTAATTGCTTCGCCTATATTATTAATATCATCTGGTACTATTATCTGTACAGCCTCTTGACTTTCTCCATGTATTGCATCTGCTGAGGTAAAACGTGCTAATACTTTGTTTGTAATTTCTTCTTTTGAATCAATGAATTCATTAATTTTGTTAAAGTCTTCATCTGTTATATCATCTTCAATTCCTACCTGCATATCATATTTGAATATTTTTCCATATTGGTCACTTAATAGGCTTGAAATAGAATCCTTTAATCCAAATCCAGTTAGAATAAGCGCTGTACATCCACAAATTCCAATTATGGTCATTAGGAATCTTTTCTTATATCTAAATATATTTCTTACAGTTACTTTTCTACTAAAATTTAATCTTTTCCAAATAAATGGTATTTTTTCTAGTAATACTCTTTTTCCCATTTTTGGAGACTTTGGCCTCATAAGCACTGCTGGCATACTAGTTAACTCTTGCCATACTGCATACAATGTGGCACCTACTATACAAGCAAATATACATATAAGTCCTATGCTACTATATTCCCAATTTATTTGAACAACGAAATTTGGAATATCATATAACATACTATATAGCATCCATACAATTGGTGGTAAACTGTAACATCCTACTATCATTCCTAGCACTCCACCAATAATACTAGCTAAACTTGCGTAAATTAAATATTTACTAGCTATTTGTAATTTACTATATCCCAGTGCTTTTAAAGTACCTATCTGTACTCTTTCTTCTTCTACCATTCTAGTCATTGATGTTAAACTAATTAAAGCCGCTATAACGAAAAATACAATTGGGAAAACTTTTCCTATATTTGCAATACTTTCTGTATCTTGCATAAATCCATTATATCCACGGTTTGAATCTCTATCTAAAATATACCATTTAGCTTTTTTTATTTCAGAAATTTCCTTTCTAGCATCTTCTAGTTCTTCTTCTGCATCTCTTATTTGTGTTTCATAATCTGCCTTTTTCTCGTTATATTCTTTTTTACTATCTTCTAATTTACTTTTACCATCTGCCAACTCTTGCTTTGCGTCTTCTATTTTATTATATGTACTTGTTTTATTAGCTTTTAGCTCTTTTTCTGCTTTTGCAATTTCTTGTTTCGCACTTGTAATTTGATTCTCTGCTGCTAATAATTGATTATTTGCTTCTTGTATTCCACTTTCCATTTGAGCAATTGCATCATTTAATACATTTTTAGTATTTGTAAGCTCGGTAATATTTTTGCTTAATTCTGCCTTGGTAGCATTTAATATATTTAATTTCTCATCTGTTAAACCCTCACTATTTTCTAGTTGATTATTAACTTCATCTAGTTTAGCATTTAAAGTCTCTAAATTTATATTTACATTCTGCAGATTACTTTTTTGCTCCTCTAATTGACTTTTCGTACTTTCAATTTGTTTATTTGCTTCTTCTTTTTGGCTGGCAAACTCTTTTTCACTAGCCTCTAATTCCTGCTTTGCATCTTTAATTTTTTGCTCTGCCTTTTTAAACTCCGCATTTGCCTTTGTTTCATTACTTGCAATTTCATTTTCTGCCTTCTCTATTTCATTTTCGGCATCAGTAATTTCTTTATCTGCTTTTGCAAATTCTTCTTCTGCCTCTTTTTTCTTATCATTAAGTTCATTTTCTGCATCTGTTAATTTCTCTGTTGCTTCCCCTACTATTTCATCATATCTAGCATTCTGTCTTTCTTCTTTTATCTCTTCTATTTTCTCTTCAATATTTGCAATATATTCATTATATTCTTTACTTCCAGTTTCTAAATCCTTATTATCAATTGTTGCATATATTTCAGTATAGACATCTGAAATCATATTTTCACCTGACATGTAAATATAATAATCTATACTTCCCTCTCCTAAACTACTTGTGCCTCTTTCGCTTGATATGTACAGTGGACTTTGAACAATCCCTACAATTTTTAATTTTTTCTCTTTAAAAAAACTTTCCTCATCCTCTTCTAATTGCTCATCTATTTCAATATAATCTCCAATTTTTTGTTTTGTAGATGTTATAAATCTTTGCTCAACAACACATTCATCTGCATTTTCTGGTAATCTTCCCTCTTGCAGAACAACTTTATTTATATTTTCTTCTAATCTATGAACTTTTACAACAAACTCCGTATCTTCATACTTAATTTGAACATCTTTACTTAATGTTCCATATACCTCATCTATTCCCTCAATTTGTTTTAATGCTTCTATATCACTATCTGTTAAACCAAGTGTAGACATTATTTCAAAATCATATACACTTTGATTGTCATAAAAATTATCTATTGTCATTTTCATATCTGGACTTGCTGCTCTTATGCCTGCAAAAAAGCCAACCCCCAGAAAAGCCATTAGTAAAATAGAAATAAACCTTTTATGAGTATTTTTAATTTGCTTCATACTATCCTTAAATAATGCTTTTTTCATAACAATACTCCTTACCATTCAATATTTTCTACTGGTGTAGGATTTTCGTTTTTTTGTATATCATAAGCTGTACCACTCTTAAATTTAATAATTTTATCTGCCATAGGGGCTATTGCCTGATTATGAGTAATTATAATTACAGTCATTTTTTCTTTTCTACAAGTATCTTGTAATAATTTCAAAATTTGTTTACCTGTATTATAATCTAGCGCACCTGTTGGCTCATCACATAATAATAGCTTTGGATTTTTAGCAATAGCTCTTGCTATAGCCACTCTTTGCTGTTCTCCTCCAGATAATTGAGATGGGAAATTATTCATTCTATCCTTTAAGCCTACTTTCTCTAATACCTCTTGTGGTTCAAGAAAATCATTACAAATCTCTGTAGCAAGCTCAACATTTTCAAGCGCAGTAAGATTTTGTACTAAATTATAAAACTGAAAAACAAATCCTATATCCTCTCTGCGATATTTAATAAGTTCTCTATTTTTTAAAGAAGTAATCTCTTTATTATCTACAATAACATTTCCAGAAGTAGCTGTATCCATTCCACCTAAAATGTTTAAAGCAGTAGTCTTTCCCGCACCACTAGCACCAACAATTACAACTAGCTCACCTTTCTCAATATCAAAACTAGTTTCATTAAGAGCCCTAATCTTTACTTCTCCCATTTCATATTCTTTAACAACATTCTTAAAAGAAATATATGACATACTTATCTCCTCCTAAATTGACTATTAAATTATAACATAAAATTATGTATACCACAATTTGTTTCACAAAAAGTTCACAAAATTAAAGCATAATAAAAAGGCTATGATTATAGCCTTTTTGTTTTTATCCAACTTATACTATTTAATTTATAAATATAATTAACATTTCACATCAAAATCCATTTTACAACGAGGACATGTACATACATGTTTTCCTCTCTTTTTAGGTAATCTTAGCTCTGACTTACAATTAGGGCACTTTCTATAGATGTGTGTATTTCTATCGTTCCATTTTTTCTTTTGCAATCTTATTTTTCCTATAAATTTTCTTTTAAGCTCGATATATTTCATGTTCTCTTTTTGTCTTTTATCATATTTTTTTGAAAATACTCTGTATATCATAAAAATACATGTAAATACCCCTAAATAATATAGTATTGGACTTTTTATAAATGAATTTAAAATCCAAACTACCATAAAAAATATAAAAAAGAATTTATATAATTCATCTATTCCATATCTTCCTTGAAAAAAATTATACATAGATTGTTTAAACTTATCCATATAAAACCTCCATTAACACAAAAACCTTCCCAGTCTACAACAACAATTGCAAACGGTATCCAACATGCACCACCAAAAGCATATATCTTGCATGTTAAATGGTTTTCCATATTGATTACTTTGATCATTATATATATTTCCTCCTGCTTGGATTTTCTCTAGAAGTTTTTGATACGATATATTATCTGGTTCCATTTGAACTGCTATTTTTGCATAAATTAATGCTGTTATATTAACATAGTAAAATGTACTGTATGTGAATTTTTTGTTTATTTTTATAAAAAATCAGTGTTCTACATATCGTGAAATATCATCCTTATAATTTAATTGAACATACAAAAAACGAACGAAATAATTCGTTCGTTTTTTTGGCTCCTCAAGTTGGACTCGAACCAACGACCCTTCGGTTAACAGCCGAATGCTCTACCGACTGAGCTATTGAGGAATATAAAAACCTGGCAACAACCTATTTTTCCAGCAGGGAATCCCGCAAGTATCTTCGGCACAAAAGAGCTTAACTGCTGTGTTCGGCATGGGTACAGGTGTTTCCTCTTTGTTATCGTCACCAGAAATTCTTCGTATGCTTCCTTTTTCTAGCACACTCAAAAATACATAGATAATAACTCATTTAAACCGTTTTAACCTTCATATATATATATTAGTGGTTAAGCCCTCGATTTATTAGTATTGGTCAGCTTAATATATCACTACACTTACACCTCCAACCTATCTACCAAGTCGTCTTCTTGGAATCTTACTACCTTACGGTATGGGATATCTTATCTCAGGGGGGGCTTCACACTTAGATGCTTTCAGCGTTTATCCCTTCCATACTTAGCTACTCAG
>CAYXUA010000087.1:0-6587 GCA_964468015.1 uncultured Clostridium sp.
TTTCTATTTTTTGTAATATGCTCTTGTTAAATTCTTCTGGATTAAACTTTTCTCTTATTATATAACCATTTTTTATAAAATCTATCATTGTATTTTTTATATCTTTTAGATTTTTATCTGTTACTATACCATATTTGCCCTCTATATCAATAAGGCTATCTGAAACTGCTGTTGTTATTATTGGCTTATTTAAAACTTTAGCTTCTGTATAAATAACAGGATACCCCTCATACTCAGAAGTTAATATCACACAATCTGATATTTTAAAATATGGATACGGATTTTTTTGCATACCACAAAAAATAATGTAATCTTCCAATTGTTTTTCTTTTACAAGCTTTTTGTACATATCTGTTGCCTCTCCTTCTCCAACAAATAGCACTCTGCATCGTAACCCCTCTTTCTTTATTAATTCAACTGCATCAATTAATCTTGTCAATTTCTTTGCAGCTTCTTCATGTCTACATACGCTTAAGAAAGTCGTTACATTACTTTTCTGCACTGATATTGTTTCTTCTGATTTTTGTAATATTGTTTTATAGTCTACCAAGTTATTTATTACTTCAATATCTGCTTTTAAATTAGGGAATACCCTTTCAAATGCTTCCTTAGCATCTTGTGATATACATACAATTTTTTTAAATTTATCATATTGTACTTTTTCAAAGAAGTTAATTATTTCCTGCTTATTATTTTGGTATACTATCATATAGTTTGTATGCACCCATAAAACACTGTTTTTAGATGCAGTCCTTGCCATAAAAGAACCCGGCCTTGAATATGTTGCAAATGATATTGATAAATCATATCTATTTTTGTGTTTTAATGTAAATTTCAATCGTTTTTCTAAGTTTTCAATTTTTCTAATAAATGTATTTTTGTCTGTACTAGGGTTATATTCTATTATCTTTACTTTTTGATTAATCTTATCTAAAAATGCTCCCTGCTTCTTTTCTAAAGCAAGTGTTACCTCATACTTTTTAGACATTGTATTAATTAAATTTACTAATGCTGTTTCAATCCCTCCAACTTCTAATGTCCATGAAGAAATTAATACTTTAGGCACATTGCTTTTTATTGTTAATTTTGTCTTCATACAACCTGGCACATATAAAATAGCTATTAATAATTTATTTAATTTGCCTTTTACTTCTTTTAGAATTTTCTTCTTTTTAGTTAAAGAGCTAAATAAGATATAGTGTTTTATTATATACATTCTCTTTTGAAATAATATATTACTTGTATCCATTTGTAGGATTTCCTCAAAATATTTCATATATCCTTTTGGATTTTCTATAAATACTTTGTTTATGTTCTTTGTATATCCATCACTCTGATATGCTCCTATCACTATTGGTGTATTTATGCAAAGCACTTTATATTCCTTGTCCATCTCATGATACATTCTTGCTTCTGTTATAAATTTCTCTCCTTCTTCTACCTTGTGCATGTATTTTTTTCTTATTGATGAGTTAAATAATATTATCTTTTCTCCTTTTACATCATCTTTAAAATACAAGTCAAACATTGTAGTTTTATAATTATCTTCCTTAAATCTCTCACCACTTATTTCGCCTGATACATCGCATTTTAGAAATAGTAAAGCATATAATTCTTTATCTAGTATTAATTTATCTACATTTTCTTTAATAATTCCAAAAGCATTTTTAGCAAAATAGTCATCTGAATCACAATCTATTATTAAATCTCCTGTAGAGTATTCTACTAATTTATTTATAGCAGTCATTTTTCCCTGGTTTTCTTGATAATAATATTTTATATCTATCTTGTTTTCTTCTGTAAAATTGGCTACAACTTCACTTGTATTATCTGTTGAACCATCATCCATTATTAGCCATTCAAAATCAACATCATATTTCGCATTTTCTTTTAAACTTTCATATAGTTCTGGCAACATTTTTGCTCTGTTATATGTAGGTGTTAATATTGAAATTTTCATTTTATTACCCCTCTATTAATTCTCTTATCTCATTTAAAATTGTTTGATTATTATATTCCTCTTGTTCACTTTGTTTATTTATACCTTTTTCAATTATCTCTTTTAAGCCTTCGTAAATCCCTTCATAATTGTTAGGCAATATTTTACTATAATTGTAATCCTGCAATGCCTCCCTTGCCGCTGTATCTGTTATTATTATATATTTGCCTAATATTTTTGCTTCCACAAGTACCATGCCAAAGCCTTCATAGTATGATAATAATGCTATTGCATCCATTCTATTCATGTATGGATATGGATTATCTTTTTTACCTAGTAATATAAAAGTATCTTGTAGTCTATTTTCTTTAATTAGCTGTGTTAGTTCTGCTTTCTTAGGTCCGTCTCCTATAACATATATTTTATGCTTGTAGCCCTCTTGTATTAGTTTTGCATGTATCTCTATTAAACGGTCTAATGCCTTTTGCTCTACCAATCTTGAAACTATTCCAATGTTTAGGCTTGTACTATCTAGTTCTAGATTAATTTGTTCTTGTGCTTTTTCTTTTACAACTACTGGATTAATGTAATTATAAATTATATCTAGCTTTTCTGCCTTAATATTCGGATATTGTTTTTTAAATTTTTCTAGATTGTCCTCACTTACAAATATGATTTTTTCGTATGCATCATAAATCTTTTTGTCATATTTCTTCTTTGCTTTAGATTTTACATCATTTCCAAAAACTTTTTCAATGTCATTATGCACCCATACTATTTTTTTCGCATCTTTACTCTTCACACTCAACAAGCGAGTAATAGGGCCTTCTAGAAAGGCAATTTGAGTATCATATTGATTTCCTATGTATTTATTATAAATCTGTTTTTTACATAGTAATAGTCTCAAAGATATTAGTATTTTCTTTATTTTAGACATTTCACTATATGAATTTTGATATAGGGTTTTTAAAGTAATCTTCTCTGAAAGCTCCTTTTCAAATTCCCCTTTTGCATATAGTGTAAACACTGTTATATCATATTCATCTTTTAGCTGATTAACTATATCTACTAATACTCTTTCTGCTCCACCTACTGTAAGTCCTGTAATTCCGAATAGTATTTTCTTCACTTATTTTGCTCCTTTACTTCTAGGATTTTGTTTATTAATAATACATTTATTACAATAACTATTATCATACTTGAAGAATTAAAGAAAGTATATCCAGATAGGAACGATAGTAATATTGCAAGCGCACTTCCTCCTAGATACATGATATATTGGCTATCAATTTTCTTTATATTTCTTAATGCTATATATATTGAATATATGGTTATTGATAGGAATGGTATAAAGTATAGGAAAAATCCTACTATTCCAAAGTTGAATAAAAAGGCAGGAACCTCCATTTCCATTACTAACTCTCTAAATTGTGCTTTAAATCCATTTCCAAATAGGATTAATGGTACACTTTTTTGTTCTTGAACTAGATAGAAATTGTACACTAGCTGTTGTTTACGCATATCATTATTTTCCATTCCGAGTATCTTCTGCATAATTGTATAATCTTACAATAGCATTCTGCATAGGCTCAGATAGATATTCTTCTGTTATTTCTCCCTCATCTATGCTTTTCTTTATTTTTAGCAAATCTCCTGACAAATGTGTTTCTTTTCCAGTATCAACATCTATCGTGCTTACTTGTATTTCCTTTAACGAACTTCTTCTCTCAAAGGTTTTTGAACCACAAACTATTGCTAAAACTATCATAAGTACAATTATAATCGCTGAAATTATAACTGTTTTTTTATTTAGTTTTGCCTTTCTCACTATTGCAACAAAACATTCGCTTGCTATGAATAGTAACACAATTAAACCAAATCCTATAAGTCCTGTTCTTGTTCCTACTAGTGTAGTTAAAAATATTCCTGACAATACTAGCAATATTGCAACATAAGGCATCATTTTCTTATTTTTAAGCATTGGTAATAATATGCAAAGCGATATACACAAAATAGCACCCAGACTATTTCCAGACTCATACCAACCTTTATAACCAGTCCCCTCTATATATGTTGATGAAGATGTTCCAGTTATTATAGCAATATATATTGATACAATATATATTGCAAATGCTACAAGAATTGATTTTTGTAGTTTAGCTCCATCTTTTTTCCAGAATAAGTATATAAATAAGAATAGGTTCATTATCATAAAAGTATAATTAACTAGATATTGCAATTCGCTTAGAATTCCGCCATAAGATGCTTCAACTTTTACTAAATTAAATATGTATAAATGTATTGCTGCATATATTGCATATATTAGAGATACTACAAACATTTTCATTTTTATTTTGTTTTTAAAAAATACTATTGCAAATATTATAATAGGGATTATTGGTCTTAAAAAGCTTGATGGCGACCAAGTTGTTTCATATGCATTTCTAAATATAAAACTAAGCATATCAAATATTGGACATAGTATTATAAAAAAACAAAGTATATCTTCTAATTTTATATTTTTTACTTTTTCTACAATTGCTTTCATTTTTTCTCCTATTTTAATATTTGTGAATATATTTTAAAGGTAAATCTGTTTATGCTTTTTAAATACAGTGCTTTCATTCCTTTAGTTTGCTTTAATACTGCATTCTTCTTCCAGTTTGGAAATTTGCTGTATACTGTATCTATTGTTTTGCTTAATAATTCTTTTTTTACTTCTTTATCTGGAATTTTTACTATTCTTTTGAGCGAGCTTCTTAGCAGTATTCTTGTATACATATATTCTAGCTCTGCACTAAATTTTTCATATAATCCATTTTGTTTATAGTATTCTATAACATTATCTAAAATTGTAAAGATTTCTTTTGTTCTCTCGTTTTGTACATAAGTTATTGAATTTTCTCTTTGTACATAATGGATTAAAGGTTCATTTATTAATTCTATTTTATTTAGTTTTGGTAGTATTTTATAAAAGAACTCAACATCTTCATATCTTAAACCTTTTGGAAATTCTATATTTGAATTTAGTAATACTTCTCTTTTATATAATTTGTTCCATGCAACTACTCTAGCATTTGCATACATGTCGCTCTCATTTTTGTAATTTGCATTCGTATCATGTATTCTTTTGTCAGGATATTCCCAATAAAAATCACATTCTACCATGTCGGCATCTGTTTCTATTGCTTTGTTATATAGTTTTTCATAGGTATTTAGTTCTACATAATCATCTGAATCTAGAAAGGCAATATAATCACCATTTGTATATTTCATACCATAATTTCTAGCATCTGATAATCCACCATTTTGCTTTTCTAGATACACTATCTTGTTAGAGTATTTTCCCTTATACTCTAGCACAATATCTTTGCTTCCGTCTTGTGAGCCGTCATTCACTACTATTATTTCAATATCACTTAAGGTCTGATTTACTAGGCTCTCTAAGCATTTCCCCACATATT
Source organism: uncultured Clostridium sp. (assembly GCA_964468015.1). Lineage (GTDB taxonomy): Bacteria > Bacillota > Clostridia > TANB77 > CAG-508 > UMGS1864. Next base: position 5,404 of record CAYXUA010000087.1, read on the forward strand.
GTTTAACATTATATACTGGAACAATTACACTTACTTTTGGCATTTTTTCTCCTATCTTAATCTAAAATATAAATTTACATTTATAGATATAGCTATTCTTTTTATTAATTGTTTTATATTTCTTATTTTTATATTTCTAGCCATTTTTCTTTTTTGGAATTCTTGTATAAATTGTTTTTTTAGTTCTTTAGGTAAATCTTGTATCTTTAGTAATATTGAATTTGTATAGTACAATTTTAGATTATCTTTTGTAAAATCACTTAATTCTTGTGTCTGTATAGCTTTTAACATATTATCATAATGCAAAAAACTATCTCTCATTTTCTTAATTGTTTTACTTATATTTGCATTTCTCATTATACTATTTTCACTTTGGACATAATAATATCCATATACATCAGTTGAAATCATGCTACCAGCATTTGCAATTATAAGTGGAATTAATCCAAAATCTTCATGATACGTTCCTTTTAGGAAGCGGAAATTATTTGATAGAAGATATTGTCTCTTTATTAGATAAATACATGGTGAGTCCATAATAACATCTTGATAGTACAATTCATTAAATGCAGCTTGTCCACTAGTAGCAGGAAATACAGGTCCCTGATTTACCGCTATTTCTTTGCCATTTTCATCTACTTGTATCATTTTGTATTTTATTACATCTATATGATTATCCATATTTTCTTCTTGATTTAGCAATAAGTTCTTATCTATGTAATCATCTGAATCTATATACATAATATACTCGCCAGTCGCTCTATCTAATCCATAGTTCCTTGTATCTGCAACTCCGGTATTTTTTTTATAATAATATTTAAGCTTCTCGCCTAATCTTTCTTTTCTTTGTAACACAACATTTTCCGTATCATCTGTTGAGCCATCATTAACAACAATAAGTTCAAAGTCTTGCATTTCTTGTGCAATTATAGATTCTATACATCTACCTATATCTTTTTCACAATTATATACTGGAATAATTATACTAACTTTTGGCATTTGTTTTCCTCCAAACCAGTAATTTCTTTTGCCTACATTCTATCTTTAAAACAGCATTTTGTCAACCATTGTAGCTAGATATGCAAGTAAAAATAATCAATTATTTTGTTGGTAACTATTTATAGTTATTTTTTTATTTTTTGTATTGCTTGTATAACCATATAATGTTATACTATATTTATAGG
>CAYXUA010000088.1:0-6580 GCA_964468015.1 uncultured Clostridium sp.
TTACTATTTCTTGTATATATAACCTTTTTTATTTCATCTTGTGTAATATATCTTCTTTCTTCTGTTGTTCCTTTACTATCTACTATTTCTGCAAAATATTGATTTTTGTCTGCTTCTAATATTGTTGCTCTGTTATTATTATTTAATTCTACTACATCAAATTTTTTTATTTTCATTTTCTTTTACCTTTCCAATTCATAATATCTTATCAGTTTTATTTACACATTTCAATACATAGGCGTTCCATAACCTAAAATATCTAAACTATTTATATCATAATCTCGTCTACAACAACTATCATTTGAATTTCCCTCTATTGTATAAACTCGTCCATTTTCTACTTTTTCTACAATTCCCACATGGTCGGAATTACCATTTCTTCCGTCAGAATCAGTTGCCCAGTCAAAGAATATAATATCTCCGTGCTTTTGGTATAAAACCTCTATCTCTCCATAAATCACAAGCATTAAACCAGTTTACTCCGTTAGCACACCCTGCAAATTTTGGTATTATTCCTGCCTCAATATAGCCACACTCATTTGCACACCAAGATACAAAACACGCACACCATTCTACACGAGAATTAAAACCATACCAACTCCAATAAGGCTGTCCACCTACATTACCAATTTGTGAAATTGCAGAAGCTACAATTTCATTACTGCCAACAGAACTACCATAAATAACTGATGACCACATACTTGCATATCTACTATCAGTTAATTCTGCAAGTTGTTTCATTTGTTCATTATTAAAATTGTACTTTTTAGCCATTTCTTCTACTGTTTTACTTTTTATTTCTATGTGTAATGTTAATGGCTCTGCTGTAACAAATTCAATATATGTCATATCACTTGTTATCTTTTCTCCTGTTGTCCAATGATTTATTTCATTAAACTCCCAAAATATCTCTTTTAAGGTATTTACCTTTTCGTCATTTAATGTTAATACTTCTGTTTCGTTGTTTCCACCATTTACCTTTACAGAATAAATTGCAAGTACATCTTTCCATTCTGCCCTATTAGAAGTAATCTCATATTCTTCATATTCGTTATTATTTTGTATTTGCTTTATTTTTTCCATAAACTCTATATTCAAGTCTGATATAACTTGATTCATTGTTATTGGCTCTTTCATTTCTCCTACCGTTACAACACTACCTGTATCTTCACTCGCAAAGAATATTCCAAAAATAGAGCCACAAATCAAAGCAATTAAACAAATTACAATTATGATTATAAGTGCAACCCAACCTCCTGCAATTAAAAATGCTATCAATGCTTTTACTCCTGCAAGTATTGCTTTTATTGCTAAAATTGTTGCCTTTATTGCTCTTTTAATAGTTTTTACCGTTTGTTTTGCTACCTGCTTTGATATTTGATATGCTTTTTTTGCACTTTTTGCTGTCTTTTCTGCTGTTTTTTTAGTTGCTTTTGCTGTACTTTTTATTGTCTTTCCTGTATTTTTGGCAGTTTTTATTGTTCTTTCAGTTTGTTTTGTTGCTGTCTTTATTGTATTATTTGCTTTTCTTATATTTTTTATATTATTTGCCCTTTTTCTGATAGTCTTTATTCTTTGTATTTGATAATTTGCATTTTTCATATTTTCTATGCTTTTCTTTGCAACTGGCAATGACTCTTTTCCATATTTATTTATTTGTCTTGTTCCTTTATGGAAAACAATATTTGCGTCATTTGTTATCTTATTTGCACCATATTCGTTTGGTGTATTATCTTGTGTTTGATTATAATTTCCTTTGTTTTTTATCTCTACAATGTTATCTTTTAATTTTGCTGTATAAAGTGTTGTTCTATCTATCTTTTTTATTGTATCTTTTACTACATTTTTTGTTTTTATATCTGCCACTATAACACCTCCTACACAATTTTTTTAGCTACTACAACTAATCTGCCGTTATTTTGTGAATATTCACAAGTAGATAGTGTTATAAATTTATCGCCATAATTTACATTTGCACTTATCTTATACATTGAAAGTTCAAAGCATTTATTTATAAATGTTTCAAAAGTATTTTGGTCTTTTAAATCACAATATTTGTAATATTTAAAACCTGTATCAACATTTGTTTTAAAAACTGCTATTATCTCATATTCTGCAAATTCATTTAATGTATAAAATTTAATTATTTTATGGTCATTATAAAATTCCTTTTGTTTGTATTTTTCTAAATCTGCAAACATTTTATTACCTTTGATATTATGGCCATAAATAATTAAATTTTCGCTATTTGTTATATCGCACTGTTCTGATATATAAGGTGTTCCACTTATTGAATATTCTTTATAAAAATTCTTTCTCAAATAATAATTTGGGTTATCTTTTGTTTGCATTACTGGGTAATCTATATTTGTATCTTCTATTTTTACCCACCCTACTGTATCATTGTTTTGTTCATAAAGTTTTTGTAGTTCTATATCATTTTCGTTTTTTTCTTCTTCTGTATTATCTATTTTTATTTCTTCTGCTATTTCAATAAATAATTCTTCTTGTTTATTTTTTTCTGCATATTCTTTATAAAGAAATATACTACTAATAAGCAAAATGCCTATTAGTAGTATTACAAATACTATATATAAGAGTTTTTTCACTCTACCACCTCTTTAATTGTTTCTTCTAATTTTGTTGTCATTAGTTTATACAACTCTGTATCTTTTGGAAATTTATTTTTAAATGGAATTAGTGAGTTTCTAACTCTTATTAGTCCCTCTCCTGCTACTGCATTAGTTATATAACTCATTTCCATTTCTGATATATTTAAAAGTTTTGCAAGTTCCATTCTGTCTGTTGCTGATTGATTAAGCATTATAATCAATTCACTATTTGCTAACATTAGTCTTGCTTTTTCATTTAATAATAGTTCTTCAACATTTTGTGTTATACCTGTTGCACAACCACCATATTTTCTTATTCTTTTCCATAATTCAAATATAAATCTTGATGTATATTCATACTTGAATAATAGATATATTTCATCAATGAAAATATATGTTGTTTTTCCTGTTTCCCTATTTCTTGAAATTCTATTTAATATGCTATCTAGTATTACTAGCATACCAATAGGCATTAGTTGCTCTCCTAAATCTTTTATATCGTAACAAATTAGTTTGCTATTTGTTTTTACATTAGTTTGTTTAGAAAATGTATTTAAGCTACCTTTTGTAAATAGCTCTATTGCAAGTGCTATTTCTTTTGCCTCTTTTTCTTCTTGCTCCAGTAATACTTTTCTAAAATCTTCTAGTGTTGGTGGAACTCCTTGATAATTTCCCTGCTCATAATACCTATACACTATTGCTGTACATCTATCTATAATAGATTTTTGCATTGAAGTTATCTCTTTTCCACCTATTGCTTGTTCACATAGTGAAAGTATAAACTCTGATTTTGTTATAACTGGGTTTTTCTCTCCATAATTTTTATTTAAGTCTAATGCGTTAATATGATTATCACTTGTCGCTGATATTTTTATAACTTCGCCACCTAAAGACTTTACTAATGGTGCATATTCGCCGTCTGGGTCAATGATTATTTGCTCACAGTATTTATCTCTTAATGCAATAGCTGTTATCTCTTGTTTTGCTGTAAAACTCTTTCCACTACCACTTACACCTAAAATAAAAGAATTACCATTTTGTAATTCTTTTCTATCTATCAATATTAAATTTTTTGAAATTGTATTTTTACCATAGTAAACACCTTTTGTATCTTGTATTTCTTGTACCTTAAATGGCATAAATACAGATAAGCTTTCTGTTGTTAATGTTCTCATTGCATTTATTCTTTTTACTCCATAAGGCAATGCTGTATTAAGTCCGTCTAATTGTTTATATTTTAATACTGCTAATTGGCATAAATGTTTACTTGCCGTTGTGAGTAGGCTTTCAGTATCATTGTCTAGTTCTTCTTTCGTGTCTGCTATATGAACTATTGTTAGTACTGATAAAAACATTCTTTGGTCACGTGTTATTAAATCATCTAAAAACTCTTTGCTTTCTTCTCTTTCTCTTTCCATATCATAAGGAATAACTGCACTAAAATTATTGTTTTCATTTTGTTTTCTTTGCCAATTCGTTATATTAGTTTCTACTCCTAGTCTAATTTTTTCTGCCATTTTTATTGCTACTTCCATTGGAACTGGCTTTATATCAATACTTAACATCATATTTTTATTTAGTTCGGTTAATTCTGATATTACATTATCTTTTATATATGACGCATATTCTTTTAAATATAATACTCTACCGTATTTATTACCCATTTTAAAATAATCACTTTTAAATTCAAATGAATCTGGGCAAATATAGTCTTTGAAATTGTGTCCTTTTCTCATAAAATTTTTAATATCAAATTTGTACAAATCTTCTTCGCCATTTCTATAAAAGTCATATAATATTCTTAATCTTTCGTTCAAGTCTAACTCAGTAAATTTTGAATTTAATCTTCCAAAATTATTGCCTATTTCTGTTCCTGTTCTAGCAAAATAATTTCTAGCCTCATCTATATTTTTCTTATCTATTGTTATCGTTAGTAATTTTTCTTGTATCATACCTTTTGAGTCAATAGAATTTTTTGATAATATACTATTAAATTCTTCTCTGTATTTAGTAAGATTATCATTTTCTAATGACAACTTTATCTTTTTATCAAAATCTACTTTATTTAGCTTTCTGTTTATAATCGTCAATTTAGGGTATGAGCCACTATCTAATAAATTTAGTATTGCTCCATACCCTAAAAACATTTTTTCTTTATCTTCTTGTCCTGCAACTGCATAATTGACATCTGTAAATTTGAAAGTTCTTGAATATTTTGTTCTATCTAATGCAAATATTCCGTCTTCATATATTGTTCTAATTGGAATTGTCTTTTGCACACTTCTCGGTATTTTTACTTTTTCTTTCTCTTTTCTTTTTAATATTTTCAACTTTCATTCCCTCCTTTTCGATTTTTTTATATTCATCTTTTAATAATTCATAGTAAATATTTTCTGATTCAAACAATAATACTTTTGGTGTAAGCACTTCTGATTTAAGCCAAGCAACAAAAAATTCTTCTGCTGTCATTCCGTTATATTTTACAAATGCCATTGCACCAAAAGGAACTGCACCTAATATACAAACCCAAGATAGCAATTCTCGTCCTATATGGTCTTTTAATAAAAAATACAATAATACTGCTATTCCACAGGCACATATAGAAAAAAAGAACTGTCGTAATGACAGTCCAAAAAATATTTTTTCCGTATAATCTCGTATTTCTTTATTTATTTTTATTTCCATATAACTTATCTACCCCTTTCTATATTTTTCTTTTTTAATTCTTTCATCTCATTAAATATAGAATTCAATACTTTGTCAGTTTCTTCATAAAAACCATAAAAAGCATATAAATCTTCTGTTTCTTTAATATACTCTGCTAATGCTGTAATTTGCTTTTGTGTAACTTTAAACTTTTCTTCAGTATCAATATCTCTATATAAATTTACTATATCTTCTCTTTTAGTAATTATCATTCCCTCATTTGCCTCATAATCATAATTGATTATTGCCATTTCAAAGTCTTTTACTTCTTTCTCATCGAGGTTATATGCTTTTATTACACGTTTTTTTATTCTATTTGATTTTTCTTGTGCTAAATCTATACTCATTTCAATATCTACCTCTCTCTTAGTTTTATTTTCTTGATTGAAAGTGTCTGCTATATTTTTACCTGCCAAAACCTCTTGAAAATCATTTTTTGCCTTTGCTATATTTGTTCCATAATAATAACCATATCCCCAGTTCATCTTATTGTCTTTAATTTCATAATTAAAACCAATAATATATTCATCATCGTATTTTTCGTATTTCTTTACAACTAATGCTACTGGTGTTGAATTTCTATACCCTACATCTAAAACCGTTATTCCGTCATCTAATGCTCTTGTTATTTGACTACCCATATATTTTTACCTCACTTTCATATTTTCGACTTTACTTTTTAAATCTTTTACAGAATGGTCAAATTCTTCTTTTACTTTGTTTTTTATCTCATATAAATATTGGTGTATCTTTTCGCTTGGTTTTTTATTAGAAGTTACTTTAAATGAAAAAGTACCTGTTGTAAAATCATAACTAACTAATCTTTTATTTATAAACCCCTGTGTTGCTAAAGGAATTTTTATACCATATTGTTTTGCTAGATATAAAAAGCAATTTTGAGTTGTTATACCATTTTCATATTTATTATCTTTATAATATTCAAAATCTTTTGACTCAACATCTTTACCAATTCGTATAGCTGTTTTTATTTCTTCTAGTCTTTTTTCAAACTTACCATTAACTTCTTCTACCTTTTCTTTTTGGGCTTGTTTCCTCTGTTTCTCTTGCTCTTCGTTTTCTTTTCTATTATTCTCTATTACAGTATTTCTACATTTCATAGCATTTTCATAAATATTAGGATAATATTTAGAGATGTATTTTAATTCACATTTATTAAAATACATCTCTTTATCTATTTTTTTATCAAAATAATCTTTTAAATCAAATTCTGCTATAAAATTTAGTACTTTATCGCAATATTC
>CAYXUA010000089.1:0-6365 GCA_964468015.1 uncultured Clostridium sp.
ATATAATAATAATAGGAATAATCTTATTATGTGTAATATTAGGATACAAAAAAGGTCTAATAGAAGTGGCCTTCAAATTAATATCATTCATAATAGCAATAGTACTATCACTGCTATTATATCGGTCCAGTATCAGACTACATAATAGAAAACACACAATTCGATGAAAACATAAAATCAGTAATAGTAAAAAACATAAATCCGGAAGAAATACAAGCACAAGTATCAGAACAAGAAAAAAGTGAAGAAAACAAAGAGACTATGCCAGACATAATAAACAATTACATAGTAAAAACAATATCAGAAGCAGCAGACACGGCAAAAGACACCATAGTAGAAGCAGTTGCAACAAATCTGTCAATAACAGCAATAAAAATAATAACACTAATACTACTATTCATCCTAATAAGAATAGCGCTAATATGCATAAAATTCATAACAAACTTAATATCAAAACTACCAATAATAAGTAGCATAAACAAAATAGGAGGAATAGCCTATGGAATAATAGAAGGCTTATTCATAATATACCTAGCCCTAGCAATAGCAATGGCAATATCAACAATGACAGGCAATACAGACATATTAATATACATAAACCAATCAAACATAGGAAGAATCATGTTCAACAACAATATTTTGTTTAAAATTATCTTTCCATAAGTTGATATTTAAGTAAAACTCTGGTATACTACTATAGGGAAAAGAAAGGAAGAGAAAAAGTTGAAAGAAAAGAAAAAAAACAAAAAGAAGAAAATAGTGCTAAAAATACTATTAATCATATTAGTAGCATTAATAATATATGCAGGATTTATAACATATAAAGCAATCAAACTAGGAGGAGGACTACAAGGCTTTGTAGCAGCAACAATGGGACATAATGAAGAAACAGTAAAAAACATGCCAAAAATAAAATGTCTACTAATAGGAAAAAGCCAAAACTTAACAGACACAATCATAGTAGCATCATATAACCCACAAAAACAAGAAGCGGTGATGATGTCAATACCAAGAGACACCTTTGTAGGCAAAGACAAAACAAAAGCAACAGGAATGAATAAAATAAATGCACTATACCAACAATCACCAGAAAAACTATTAAAAGCCGTGAATGATATCACAGGTTTAGACATAGAATATTACATAATGGTAGACACAAAAGCACTAAGAGAACTGGTAGATGCAATAGGAGGAGTAACATTCGATGTACCAATAGATATGGACTATGACGACTCTTCACAAGAATTATATATACACTTAAGTAAAGGAGAACAATTACTAGCTGGAGACAAAGCAGAACAACTAGTAAGATTCAGAAAAAACAATGACGGTACAGGATATCCAGCAGAATATGGAAGCGATGATTATGGAAGGATGAGAACACAAAGAGAATTCATAACAGCAGCATTAAAACAAACAATACAAGTTAAAAACATACTAAAACTAGGAGAGCTACTAGACATAGCAAACAGAAATATAGAAACAAACATGGATATATCAATGATAAAAGACTATCTACCATATATAATAAACTTCGACACAGAAAACATACAAACAGGAGCTCTACCAGGAGCATCAGAAAGAATAGACAAAGCAGATGGAAGCGCAATTTGGATATTTGTACACAACAAAAAACAGACTCAAACAATGGTAGGAGAACTATTCTTGGACAAGCCAACAGCCGAAGAACTAGAAGAAAACTCAAAAATAAAAATAGAGTTATTATATACAACAGAAAAAGCAGATAAAATAGAAAGAATAGAAGAAGAGCTAACAGAGCAGGGATACCAAATAACAACATCAGAAATAGCATCAGCACCAAAAACAATAATAATAAATAGAAAACAAATGACAGAAGAACAAACTAAAAACATACAAGGATATTTCATAAATGCACGCCTAGAAGAAGGCGAAGACACAGGAAAATACAACTACACAATAATAGTCGGAAATGACTATGAATAAATAGGGAGGATATTAATGGAAAATAATTTGTTACAAAAAATAATAAAAACACTAGATGACAAAAAAGGAATAGATATAAAACACATGGAAATAAAAGATGTAACAACAATAGCAGACTACTTTGTTATAGCAAGTGGAACATCAAGCACTCACATAAAATCACTAGCAGACAATGTAGAATATGAACTAAAAAAAGAAAGCATATACCCAAACAAAATAGAAGGATATGAAACCGGAACATGGATACTAATGGACTATGGAGATGTAGTAATCCACATTTTCACAGAACAAGAAAGAGCAAACTATAAAATAGAAGAACTATGGGAAGAAATGAAACAAAAGCTAAACTAAAAAAGAGGCTTTAAAGCCTCTTTAAAAATTATTAATATCTATAATTCTTAACCTTTTTTCTTGACTTCTTACGCTTCTTAGGAGAAATCACAAGTTTTATCATAACTAAAATCACAATCACAATACCAATATCAAAGGCAATAAACATATATGACTTATCAACATCAGCTTCAGCAACTAAATTAGCTGTATAAGTTGTACCATTAATATCATAAGAAATACTACCAACAACATCACCCTTACTAACAGGAGCAGAAAGTTCATTAATAGAAACCTTAGGAATAAAAGAAGTATAAATATCATCATTACTAATCAAAGCCGAAATAGTACTATCAATAACAATATTTAAATTCTTAGTAGAACTTGTACCACCTTGAACCTCAACAGTTTGAACAATTGAATCCTTACTCTTAACAGTTCTAAACAAATAATTCTTAAAAGCAAAATCAAACAATTTCTTACAATCAATATATCTATAAGAAATACCAGAGCTATTTTTCTCAGCCCCTAAAATAATAGCATAAAAAGTTAAATTATCCTTAGTAGCCGCAGCGACCAAGCAATCCTTAGCTTGACTAGTATAACCAGTCTTAATACCAATAGCACCTTCATAATAACTAGAAGAAGAAGGCTTAATCAAATCATTGGTAGAATAAAGAGTTCTATCATCCTTAGAATGCTTGTTAGTAGGAGCTAAAACATAAGAAGTCTTACAAACAATATCTCTAAATACATCATACTTCATAGCAGCCTTAGTAATAACATACAAATCATGAACAGTAGAATAATGCTCATCATCATGTTTGCCATAAGGATTAGTAAAATGAGAATTAGTGCAGCCAAGCTCAGTAGCACGAGTATTCATCAAATCAACAAAATTACTAATAGAACCAGAAACATATTCAGCCAAAATATTACCAGCAACATTGCCAGAAGGAACAAGAAGAATATTAAGTAGTTGCTCAACAGTAAGCTCCTCCCCCTCAGAAATATACATAGTAACATATCCGCCCTCAAGCTCAGAAACAGCCTCATGACTAACAGTAACTACATCACTTAAATTCCCATTTTCCAAAGAAAGCAAAGCAGTCAAAATCTTAGTAGTACTAGCAGGATACATCTTAACATTAGAATCCTTCTCATAAATGATAGTATCAGTAGACTCCTCAATTAAAAGACAAGAAGGAGAAGAAATACTCAAACTATCAGTACTAACTCCTAAAACAGAAGTCGAAAAAATAAAAAGCATAAAAATAAAAGCAAAAATAAATTTTCTTTTCATAAAAATCTCCCTAAAAATAAACTACTAAATATCATATATTAAAAAGCAAGAAAAATCAAGGAGGAAAAACAATGAAAATAGACAAAAAACAGTTAATAATATATGGAGGAATAGCATTAGTAATAATTACAGTAATTATTATCTATCTATTAACTCAAATAAACAATGAAGAAAGCAATTACGAAGAATTGCAGATAGAAATTTCAGAAACACAAGAAGACGTATCAGAAACAAAAGAAAAAATAAAAGTACACATCGCAGGTTCAGTAATAAACGAAGGAATAGTAGAGCTAGAAGAAGGAGCCAGAATAGCAGACGCAATAAAAGAAGCCGGAGGAACAACACCAGATGCAAACATGGAAGAAGTAAACTTAGCATATAAAATACAAGATGGCCAAAAAATATACATACCAAACACAAGCGAAGAAGAAACTGAAATAATAAAAGAAGAGAAGACAAATCAAAGTGGAACAGAGCTAATAAACATAAACACAGCGACTCAAACAGAATTAGAACTACTAACGGGAATAGGTCCATCAACAGCAAGTAAAATAATAGCATATAGAGAGCAAAACGGAAAATTTAGAAGCATAGAAGAACTAAAAGAAGTCCCAGGAATAGGAGAAAGCAAGTATGAAGCAATAAAAAATGACATAACAATCTAGGATTGTAAATTTACATAAAATATGATACAATAAAACCTAAGCATTGCGAAAGCAAATTCAGATAAATCCGAAAAATATATATTTTAAGGAGGAAAAACAAATGAAGGAAAAGAAAGGAAAGTTAATAAATTATCGGGAAAAAGAAAGAAGCATAAGAACGCTAACTAAAAAGCTAGCAAAAGAAAAACGATTTCTCATAAATAAAAGGCAAGAATGCAATCACGCAGTACTGGTACTTTTAGATTATAGGGAACTAACAGTAGAACAGAAAAAAATATCACTAGTTCCATCTTACAAATGCCTGTTATGCGGACAAGAAGTACTAACACAGGACATTAACTTGTCAAAAAGAGCTAGAGTTCCTAAAGTAGAGCAAGAAAACGGTAAGGCAAGTATTGTAATCGATGCAACGAGATATGGTACTTCACAAATGGATATAGAAGATAAGATGGCCGAAATAGAGCAACTCTATATAATGGCTATTAATGACCAAGAAAAAACAGAAACAGAACAATTAAAAAACTTCTTGGATATCTATCAGCAAGATTGCTCATTTTTCAAAAAACTTTCCAGCGGCTAAAACAAAGCAGAGTTTTTACTCTGCTTTTAAATTTAATCATTAGCCAATTTATAAATAGCCTTTGCATAAATTTTAGTCGACAATATCAACTTATCAATATCAATAAACTCATCCGTCTGATGACACATATCCTTGTCACCGGGAAAATTAGCTCCAAAGGAAACACAATTTTTAAAAGCCCTAGCGTAAGTAGCCCCACCAATAGCAATAGGTTCAAAATTGGAATCAGTCATCTCATTAAAAATTCCACACAAGGTTTTAACCAAATAATTATCCTTATCAATAAACAAAGCAGGTTGATAACGTTCAGTACCAAAACTGATATTAGCATAAGAAGAAATAGAATTTAAGAATTTGTTTTCAACATTCTCTATGGGAGTATGAATAGGAACCCTTATATTCATGCCAATCATCAAAACATTATCTATTAAATTAAATGCTCCAACATTTAAAGTCAAACATCCAGACTCATCTTCACAGTTAATTCCCAAATTCTCACCGTAAAACTGAACACCAATAAACTTACTAAAAAATTCAATCAAATTTAGATTAATATTATAATGTCTAAAAGCATCATTTAAAATTACAATCAACTGAGAAATAGCATTTATACCCAAATCAGGATGAGCAGCATGCGCCTGAACCCCATAGGAAGTAATTTGAACATGCCTAGAGTCAATTGAATCAATACTAATATTAAATTCATAATGATTTATTAGAATGTTCATCAAATTAATAAATTCATTCAATAATATATTTTCTGTATTAATCTCTAAAACAACATGACAAACCTTAGGAACAACATTTAAAGCATTATTATTACAATCAATTTTTTTAATAACAATATCCTTATCCAAATAATTAGAATAATTCATTTTCAAATAAGAACTCATAATAGATTTCTCAGCATAAATACAAGGAAAATCAGCATCAGGACTAAAAGAAATAGTAGGAAGTTCCTCATGCTCCTTATAATAATTAATACAATTCCAATCTTTCTCCTCATTTAAACCAAGAATAAGCCTAACACGTTTATTAACATTACAATTATCCATAACTGCCTTCATAGCATACAAAGAACTAATAACAGGTCCTTTATCATCAATCGCACCACGACCATATATTCTATTATTAGAAATAGTAGCATCAAAAGGAGGATAAGTCCAACCATTCCCTTCAGGAACAACATCAAGGTGACCTATAATTCCAACAATATCATCACCCTCACCAAACTCAATATAACCACAATATCCATCAACATTTTTAACCCTAAACCCTAAAGACTTACCCAAATCGAGCATATACTCCAAAGCTCTATCAATATTCTCGCCAAAAGGCTTAGAAGAGTCAGAAGAATCAGCATAAACACTAGGAATTCGTATTAACTCTTGTACCTTTTGCACAATATCATTCCTTGAATTATCAACAAACTTATCTAACATACAATCACTCCTTTATTTTAACATTATATTCCATAACTAAAAATATAACAACAACATTTAAAAAGTAAACAATATAAATA
>CAYXUA010000090.1:0-6302 GCA_964468015.1 uncultured Clostridium sp.
TCGTATAAAGCCTTGAAGTAACTGCTTCCGTAAGGCAATTTTACAAAAAACAAATCTCTTTTTAGTTAAAAAGAGATTTGTTTTTTTATTAATTTAATATCTTTTTCATTTCTTCATGTCTTTTTATTTTTTGTGTTGTCGTTTTTATTAATTCCTCTTCTGTTACTATTATTTCTCTTATATATTTATATGCTGGCATTGTTTTGTTTATTTCTTTTATTTTTGCCCACAAATGCTCTTTTATTTTCTCTTCATCTTCTAATCCATAAGTATCTCTCATTATATCTGAGTCATATACAACTTTTACACATATTTTTACATCATCATCTTTATCTGGCTTTCCATATATCATAGACTCTTTTACGCCATCTATTCTGTTTACTAATGTTTCCATTTCTTCTGGGAATATGTTTTTACCATTTTTTAATACTATTACAGTTTTACATCTTCCTGATATATATAAGAAATTATCTTTATCAAAGTATCCTAAATCACCTGTATAGAACCAGCCATCTTTTAATACCTCTTTGGTTGCCTCTTCATTATTGTAGTATCCAAGCATTACTGATGGCCCTTTTACTGCTATTTCTCCAACTCCGTCTTTATCTTTATTCATGATTTTTACTTTTAAGCTCGGGAATACTTTTCCTATTGAACCAACTCTTCTGTCAAAATCATTTCCAGCTGCTATTACTGGTGATGTTTCCGTTAGTCCATATCCTTGTACTGTTTGTATACCCAAATCATTAAATCCTTTTTCTACCTCTTTATCTAATGCTGCCGCTCCATTAACAAATAGTCTTAATTGTCCTCCAAAATTTTCATGTACTTCGCTGAATATTTTTCTTCTCATATCTACGCCAAATTTCATAAGTATGTTGCTTATTTTTACGCCTTTTTCTACCATTTCAGCTTTTCCTTTTTTCTCTATCCCCTTCATTAGCTTTTTATACATATTTTCAAATAAAGCTGGAACTGATATCATTGCTGTTACTTTATAGTCTTTGATATCTTCTGCTATATGTCTAATTCCTCCACAAAAAGCTATCTTAGACCCGCTGTATAGCGGATATAAAAAACCTACTGTACATTCAAATGTATGATGTAATGGTAGGAATGATAACAATGTATCTGCTTCTGTTAGTTTTATTACAGCAGCAATATCCATTAAATTTGCACAAATATTTTTATGTGATAGCATAACTGCTTTTGATTTTGATGTTGTACCTGAAGTAAATAGCATTATTCCCATTTTTTCTGCATCTATCTTTGCATCTATGAATTTTCTATTTCCCTCATCTAACAATTTCTTTCCTTTTACTATTAATTCACTTTGAGATAAAATCTCATCTTTTTTCTCTTCTAAATCCATTGATATATAGTATCTCAAATCTGTAGTATTTCTAGATTTTATATTCTTCATAGTTTCATCATAAGCTGATGAATAAAATATTGCTTCTACTCCTGAACGTATTATTAGGCTCTCTATCTCATTTGTAGGTAATGCTTTGTCAAGAGGTACAACTATCCCTGTTCCACATGTTATTGCTAAATATGCTACATTCCATTCATATCTATTTTCTCCGATCACAGCTATTCTCTTTCCTTCTAATCCCATATTCATCAGCATTGTACCAAGAGAATCCACCTGTTCTTTTAATTCTTTATATAATATGGTTCTAAACTCTCCTGGTGTTTCTGTTTTAAAAATATATGCCGGTTTATCTCCAAATTTCTCTGCTGATTGAGCTAACATGTCTTTTAAATCTATTATTTTATCAAATTTATTTATTTTTTTCATATTCCCCATTCTCCTAATTACATTTTTCCTATTATATATTAGAATTTATTTTTTTGCAATATCACTGACCATCTAGCATATCGTATAAAGTTTCAAATACATAACCATTATTTTTAAAATATTCTATTATTTCTGGTAAAGCCTCATAAGTTGTTTGCTTATTTCCAGCATCATGCATTAATACTACTATGCTATCTTTATTTTTAGAAGTACCTATTAAATTTTGTATTAATTCTTCTTTGGTAAATGAACCTTCTGAGTCTCTAGTTAAGCAATTCCAATCTAAATATGCTATATTATTTTCTTTTAGCACAGGAATCGCACTTTCTTTTATTTGAGCATATTTTCCTCCTGGTGAACCCCCAGGGAATCTAAATACATTTGAATAATAATCTTGCCTTCCTAATGCATTCCTTATTATATTTTCAGTTTTTTTATATTCATTTATTATATTTTCTACTGATTCATAAATATAGCTGTATTTATGTGAGTATCCATGATTTGCAATATAATGTCCTTTTTCGAAAGCTTCTTTTACGATATCTGGATATATTTCTACTCTACTACCTAACACAAAAAATGTAGCCTTTACATTATAATTTTCTAATACAGATAGTATTTGTGGCGTAACTGTTTTTGATGGTCCATCATCAAATGTTAAAAACACTCTTTTGTAATTACATTTATATATATCTTTAATATTTTGCAATCCAGTCGCTGTAATTATTGGATATGAGTTTTCTTCTCTTTTAGGAACAGTTTCTGGTGTTATAATAACTTGAGTTATATTAGTCTCTTCCCTATTATCATTTGTTTCTACTATACTTTCATTTATTTTGTTTTGCTCTTTATGCTTAACAAATTCAGGTAATATGATTCCTATATAAATGCATGATATTATAGCAATTATTATAGCTACAACTAAAATTACACGCTTATAATTAAGTTTTTTTTCTTCATCATCTTCTTCTATATCGATTCTCATATTACCCTCCTTCATTTTATACTTCGTCTTTACTTGTGTTTATTTTCAACAATTTAAATATTTCGACTATTACAATTGGTGCAAATACTAATAATATTACTTCCATTATATTTTCTTTTGGTAATGGTACTATGCTAAATACTTCTCTTAGTCTAGGAACAAATAAAATTACAAACATTAATGCTGCTGAAACTATTGTTGCTAAAAATAAATATTTATTCCCGCCAATTCCTGTTACAAATATTGATTTTTTATTATTTCTAATATTAAATACATGAACTAGTTCTGAGAATGCCAATACTATAAATGCCATTGTTTGTGCAATCTCTAATCTCATTTCTTCTGATTGATTTGGTGTTGCAAGACCTATACAATATGCTGTTAGAGTTAATAAACCTATTATTATACCTTGGTATATAACTCTCCATGTCATTCCCTTTGTAAATATGCTTTTTCCTGTTTTATTTGGTTTTCTGTTCATTATATCCTTTTCAGCCGGGTCTGTTGCTAATGCTAGAGCTTGCAAAGAGTCTGTTACTAGATTTATCCATAATATATGAATTGGTAATAGAGGTTCAAGCTCAGCTATATTAACTATTCCAAACCAATCCGCAAATAGTGGAACTAACATTGTCGCTAGGAATAATACTATAATTTCACCAACATTACTTGATAATAGGAATTGTATTGCTTTTAGTATATTATCATATATTCTTCTTCCTTCTTCTACTGCTGCAACTACTGTAGCAAAGTTATCATCTGTTAATATTACATCTGCCGCCTCTTTCGCAACATCTGTACCAACTTTTCCCATTGCACAACCTATATTAGCATTTTTCAAAGCTGGTGCATCATTTACTCCATCACCTGTCATAGCTACTACATGCCCATTATCTTGCCATGCTTTAACAATTCTTACTTT
Organism: uncultured Clostridium sp.; assembly: GCA_964468015.1. Classification (GTDB taxonomy): domain Bacteria; phylum Bacillota; class Clostridia; order TANB77; family CAG-508; genus UMGS1864. The sequence continues at coordinate 3,709 of CAYXUA010000090.1, forward strand.
ATGCTCAGGAGACACTCTTGCATATACTGAATATTTGCTTACATTCTTAGTTAATTCCTCTTGTGTCATTTGTTCTAATTCAGCACCTGTTATTGCCTCTGAATCTTCTTCAAGCATACCTAATCTCTTAGCTATCGCAATTGCTGTTATTTTGTGGTCACCTGTAATCATTACTGGTTTTATACCCGCTGTTTTACACTTTTCAACTGCTTGTTTAGCTTCTTCTCTTGGCGGGTCAATCATTCCAACCATTCCAACAAAAGTTAAATTGCTTTCTAAATCGCTTTGTTCTGGAATTTGGTCAACTTCTTTATATGCCATAGCAAGTACTCTTAAAGCATCTTGTGCCATTTGCAAGTTTTGCTCATCTATTGTTTTTCTAAATTCATCTAGATTATTATTTACTTGTCCGTTTACTATATAACTGTTACATCTTTTTAGTAATTCATCTACTGCACCTTTAGTATATACAACATACTTATCCCCCATTTTATACACAGTTGTCATTAATTTTCTATCAGAATCAAATGGTATTTCAGTTTCCCTCTTATTCTCTTCTAATATTTTATGAGTATACCCTAATTTGAACCCTACATCTACAAGCGCTGTTTCTGTTGGGTCTCCTGTTAAAGTATTATCACTTCCAACCTTGGTATCATTACATAACATACCAATTTCTAATACTCTTCTTGTTTCATTATTCAAATTAGTTATTTGTCCTACTTCTTTTGTTTCAACATTCGCAAATATTTTTTGTACTGTCATTTTATTTTGAGTAAGTGTTCCTGTTTTATCTGAACAAATTACAGTAGCACTTCCTAAAGTTTCTACAGAAGGTAAATTCTTTACAATAGCATTTCTCTTTACCATTCTTTGTACACCTATTGCCAGCACTATCGTTGAAACTGCTGGCAAACCTTCTGGTATAGCTGCAACTGCTAGAGTAACTGCTGTCATAAACATATGAATCGGCTCTCTACCATTTATTAATCCTATTATGAACATTACCACACATATTAATAATGCCGCAATTCCTAATGTTTTTCCTAATCTATTTAGTTTAGCCTGTAAAGGAGTCTCAGTATTTAAAGTAGAATTCATCATTTCAGCTATTTTTCCAACTTCAGTATTCATTCCTGTTTCTACTACTATTGCTTTTCCTCTACCATAAGTTATTAAGCTAGAAGAAAATAGCATATTATGCCTATCTCCAATTCCTGCCTTTTCATCTTCTATTACTTCTATATTTTTCTCTACTGGTACAGATTCACCTGTCAAAGCTGACTCTTGTGTCTTTAAATTTACTGCTTCAATTAATCTTAAATCAGCTGGAACATAATCCCCTGTTTCCAATATAACTATATCTCCTGGTACTAATTCTCTTGAGGGAATTACTACTAATTCGCCATTTCTCATAACCTTTGCTACATGGCTACTTAATTTTTGCAATGCTTCTAATGACTTCTCAGCTTTATTTTCTTGCATTACACCTATAATAGCATTTACAACTATTACTATCATTATAATTATAGTGTCTTTTATCCCCTCACCTTCTATAACTCCTACAATACCAGAAATTATTGCAGAAATTATAAGAACAATAATCATAAAATCCTTAAACTGCTCTAAAAATTTTACGAAAATACTTTTCTTTTTTTGTCGCTCTAGTTCATTTACACCATATCGCTCCCTCTTCTTCTCAACCTCTTCATTTTTAAGTCCATTATCCGCATCAGAATTTAATTCCTTAATTACCTCCTCATGCGATAAACCAAACCAATCTGTTTTCACATACTTCACATCCTTTGCATATTTGCATATATTATATGTCAAAACATATAAATTCATAAGATTAATTATATGTTTTTTATTTAATGTTGTCAAGGAAAGTTTATGATTGATATCTCGGAACTTTTAAGCCATAAAATTGCAATATTATTCCTTAAATGATACTTGACTTCAAAACTATTTCTAGTTTTGAGGTGAATTTTTTTACCAAAATATTTTCTTCATATAATATTGCCTTTTTGTAAGTTATTGTGTATAATAATATATGTACTAATTATATGGGGATGTATTTGGTTTCGACAGTAATTTAGAAGTATAAATAGCGAGTGGTGGATGGTCGCTTTGGCCACCTAAAAAAAGCGAACTTAAATATAAAGGCTAACGATAGAGAATTAGCATACGCTGCCTAGGCGGCGTCGTCTTAACTAAGAGGCCCACGGCTTAATTAAGGCGTCAACTAGTGGGAAACGAAACTATTTCTCGCTTTAGAAATAGTAGGTATTCAAAAGCTACTAAGTATTAGGTTTTGTTAATTAATCCCGACACTTAGGAACAAAAAATAATTAACTGCACTCGGAGAAGTTTATATGGAAAAATTCCTGGACAGGGGTTCAACTCCCCTCATCTCCACCAAAAAATAAAAAAAGCCATGGCTTTTTTTATTTTTATCTCTTCACTATTCCTTCTTCCATTTTCACCTTTCACTAAAGCAAAAACTATTTTCTAAATAAATCTTGCATAATTCAAAATAATATGCTAATATATATATTATTATAGGGGCATAGTTCATCGGTAGAATAAGAGTC
>CAYXUA010000091.1:0-6243 GCA_964468015.1 uncultured Clostridium sp.
ACATACATATATGCTATGCATAAAGTTATTCCAGTTATTTTTGCTAGATTTTCTGTTTTAAATTCTGTTTTTAGTTTCAGATTTGAGCATATTAGCAACATTAGTAATGGTATAATTGGAATAAAATATCTGCCTTGTATTCCTTCTATTATTACATTTTCGTTATTATTCCATTGTATATATAAACTGGTAAATATCAAACCTACTATTGCCAACACAATTAATGCAATTATTATATTTTGATATTTTTTCATCTTTATTTTTAAAGTATCGTCAGCTATATTCACAAACACAAATAGTGCTCCTATAATTACTGGCAAAATATAATACATTTGAGCAAATTCATTCCAACCTAATTCACTTCCAAATAATGGATATATATAATCATCTATTGAATAGTTTAATGTAAACAGGACTCTTTCTATATACAATATTGGTTCTTGGAAAATTGTTGCTATTTGCGAATTCGAGTTTCCTTCTTTGTACATTCCTAGATACATATTAGCTGTATTTAGCCATAGTAAGTTAGCACATATCGCAATAATCATTATACCTAGAACAGTTATAAGATGAATTCTTTTTGTTTTAAAATTGTTTTTAGTTAATAATATCATAAGTCCAACAATTGGAAGATATACAATCTTACACAATGCTAAAATTACGGATAATATAAGTAATATAATTGTATCTTTTTTATTTACTTTTCTATTTTCATCTTTGTCAAACACTATATTAAAAATATATGCAATAAATAGGTATGCAACTGATATAGTCATAGCATCTGGTGACATTGAAGTAAAGCCTTCTATCGCGATTGGAAAACACATGCTTACAATCAATCCAATTTTTCCAAAAGGCATCTTTTTTAATGCTAAATATAATATACCTATTGCCATTACCATATTTAATAATCTTGCCGCATATGCCATTAACATTAGGTTACCAGTTAGAATTTTCATAAAAACTACTCCCAAAGTTTGCGGAAGATATTGGATTGGATTATATATTGACGTTGTTGCAAGCTCTACATATTTTACTTCACCCTCATCTCTAAGTCCCTCTTTTATACTATCTATTATATACTTATAATTTATATTTTCCGGTTCTCTTGTTGTAATTTCAAAAGCGCTATCCGTGAATGTTGCTACTGGTTTATTTTCTATTACTTCTGTTAGTAAATTACCTTGTGCCATATCCCAAATTCTAAACCAATGAAATCCTTCATCATGATTTTTAAATACTGGCATTAATACAAAAAACATTATACATATTATTGGTATTATCATCCAAAAAAGCTTTTCTGGTGTGATGTTTTTATGGTAATATATTGCGATTGCAATCATAGATAATAATATTATTACTATTAACATATATATTGTTATTTTTAAGACTTTTCCATGATTTGCATACATTTCTTGAAAATACATATCTCCTTCTGCTTTTTCTCCATTTATAAACAATTCTCCTGTATCTAATAAATTCTGTTCAGAATAATATATTTTGTAAAATTCACCTTGCTCTACTAATTGATCACATTTAAAATATACATAGTAAGTCTTGTTTGCTGAATCTTCTATTCTATTGAATGTCAATTCATAATCTACATTCAATCTTAATTCCTGTACATTAATTGGCTTTTCGCAAATTATATTTCCATTCTCATCTTTTAATCCTATTGTTCCTTCTCCAGCTGATATGATTACACGGTCTTGAATCTTTAATTGTTCAAATTTAACAAAGATTTTATTTAAATTATTGTATTTAGCAATAAATTTTTCGCCTATTTCATTTCCTACTTCTGTTACTTCAAATGTTTTATTATATGACTCTTCATTTGCAGTTGGGTCATAACTTGCTACATAACCTATATTAGATAATTTCATATTATAAAAAGCAATTAATAAAATTACAGCTATTGATACTATTAATACCAAAAAGAATTTATAATCTTTTCTAAAATCAATTTTCATTTGTTATACTCAACTCCTATATGTTCATAAGCAAGAGGAGTTGCAACTCTTCCTCTTGGTGTTCTTGCTATGTATCCAATCTGCATTAAAAATGGCTCATATACATCTTCTATTGTATCTGTCTCTTCTCCAATTGTTGCAGATAGAGTTTCTATTCCTACTGGTCCTCCTGCATATTTTAGTATTATAGTTTCTAGTATTTTTCTATCTATGCTATCTAGTCCAAGCTCATCTATTTCTAGCTTTTGAAGCGCTTTTTTAGCAAGTTTTAAATCCACATTTCCATCTGCCAAAACTAATGCATAATCTCTTACTCTTTTTAATAATCTATTTGCGATTCTTGGTGTTCCTCTTGACCTTGACGCAATTTCTTTTGCTCCTGCTTCATCCATTTCAATATTCATAATTTTAGCTGAACGCTTAACTATTGTTTCTAATTCTTCTGTGGTATATAGCTCCAATCTATTAACAATTCCAAATCTATCGCGAAGTGGCGTAGATAATGAACCTGCTTTTGTTGTTGCACCTATTAATGTAAACTTAGGTAAATCCAGTCTTATTGACCTCGCACTTGGGCCTTTTCCTATGATTATATCTAAGCTATAATCTTCAAGTGCAGGATACAAAATTTCCTCTATGCTTCTGTGCATTCTATGTATTTCATCTATAAATAGAACATCATTTTCAGATAAATTTGTTAATAAAGCTGCTAAATCACCTGGTTTTTCTATTGCTGGTCCTGAAGTTATTCTTATATTTGAATTCATTTCTGTTGCTATAATATTAGAAAGAGTAGTCTTTCCAAGTCCTGGAGGGCCATATAGCAATACATGGTCTAATGGTTCTCCTCTTTTTTTAGCTGCTTCTATATATATTTTTAAACTTTCCTTTATTTTCTCTTGTCCAACATATTCATCCAAACTTCTCGGTCTTAAAGAGTTTTCAACTCTTTCCTCCTCGCTATTTATAAGGTTTGGAACTACTAAATTTTCTTCCATTTTTTCACCTCTGTCTTAATATGTGTTTATTATAACAATATGTAACAAGTTTTTCAATAGAAAAAAGCTAAGAACATTTTTTTGTTCTTAGCTTTTAATTATGATACCCATCTTAATACTTTTATATCTTTATATGTATTTAATACCTGCATATATTTCTGGTATTCCTCTTCCCATAATATCTCTGGCACTTTCTCATAAGCATTAAATACTTTTTCCGCTTCCTTCAGAAATATTAATTGTTCCATTGGAGTTAATTTCTCATATCTTGCTGCAAATTTATATAATTTATCTAACATTTCATTTGCCTCTATAAAAGTAAAGAAATCTTTTACTTTTAACCCAGCCATTTTTATTTGCATAATTGCAAATGCAATTAATGCAAATATTATAAATATCAATATATATATAATAGCCAATAATGTCATTTTTAACACCTCTTTTGTTAAAGATATTTAAATTATACCATATTACGACAAAATTGGCAAATTTTTGTTGTTTTTAACTCTTAAATCAGATTATCACTCTTGAATATATATTCTCTCTTTGCTTCTAGAAACTTTTATGTTATAATCTGAATATTATATATTATAATTTTAAGGAGATTTTTATGGAAGAGAGATTTGAAAGTACTAAAAGAGCTGGACTTTTAGGTATTATAGGGAATATCATTCTACTTATTATCAAAGGATTTGTTGGACTTGTTACTGGAAGTCAGGCTATGATTGCTGATAGTATTAATAGTGCATCTGATATTTTTGCTTCTTTTATGACTTTTATTGGAAATAAAATTGCAAGTGCGCCAAAGGATGAATCTCATAATTTTGGACATGGTAAGGCTGAATATATTTTTTCACTTTTAATTAGTTTGGCAATGGTTCTACTATCTGTAAAATTGCTTATAGATTCTATTAACTCCCTTATAAGCAATAGTACTTTTAATTTCTCTTGGGGACTTATTGTAGTTTGTATAATAACTATTTGTACTAAATTGGCTCTTTATATCTATACTAAAAACATTGCTAAAAAGCATAATAATATACTTTTAGAAGCAAATTATAAAGACCATAGAAATGACTGCTTAGTTACTATGGGTACTCTAATCGCATGCTTAGGCGCTTTATTCAATGTCTTTTGGCTTGACGGTGTTATTGGAACTTTCATCGCTTTATGGATCTTATACACTGGTATTAAAATCTTCATTGAAAGTTATAATGTTTTAATGGATATTTCATTAGATAGTACTAACAATGAAACCATTATGGAAATTGCTAAAACATATAAAGAAATAAAAGGAGTAGATTCAATTTACTCTACTCCTTCTGGTTATAAATATGTGGTTTTCGTTACAATTGCTGTTGATGGAAATCTAACTACTTTTGAAAGTCATAATATCGCAGACAGTTTGGAAAATGACCTTAAAAGATTAGATAAAATTTCTGATGCAATTGTTCATGTTAACCCTGTTTAGTCTGTTCTAAGTGCATCAATTGGGTTTAATCCTGCTGCTCTATATGCTGGAAATATTCCAAATATTAATCCTATTGCTGCACTAGAGCAGAAGGAAATTAACATTACATCTACTGAATTTTGGAAAGTATATGGTGCTGTTAAGTATGTTCCATTTGTGTATTTTAATATATTTTCTCATTCTGCTACAAAATCATTTTCCTCCACATATATTTCCTTGAAATATCTATATGTGTTTAATTCTAAATTTTCTGTTAGATTAGTTGAAATCTGTCCTGAGCTTGATAATGTATTTTCTATTGTCTGTGTTCCTACCATAACTTCCTCCCTTCCACTATTCTGACCATATATATCCTACACTTCGTATTGTTTTTAAATATTTATCATATCCTACTTTTTTTAGTTCTTTTCTAAGTCCACTTGCATATACCTCAACTACATTTGTTGTTGTTTCAGAATTAAAACCCCATATTTTATCAAAAATTTGCTCTTTAGTTATAATAGTGTTTTGGTAATTTATAAGATATTCAAGTATATCAAATTGTTTCCCTTGTAGATTAATTTTTCCATTACCTACATATGCCTGTCTATTTTGTAAATTTAAAACTAATTCTTTAAACAAATTTATTCATCAAGTCATTTTTTAACTCTTCTACTGCTATTTTAAAAATAATACTTAACACTAAGATTTAATATCAACGCAAACTTGCAATTAGATTAAGCACATCTTGAGTTAATCTCCAACCTTTACCAGCATCCTGAAATGTGTATTTCTCGATTGTAACTCCTACAATTTTGTCATCACTTCTTCTCATAACAGGACCACCACTCATTCCTCCTGAAACTATACCAGTAAATTTAAACCAATTATCACTACAAGAACTTATCTTTCCATATGTTCTATATTGATAAACACCTTCCCCTTTATCATCTCCATTTACAGGATATCCGAGATGTATAAACTTCTAAATTTACCATTTCCTCACTAGTTCCATAAACCTGTGCCCCAAGATAACCAGTATTTGTACCTATATCATTTTCTAATACACACAAAGCCCAATCATAATCTGAGCTATGCCCATTAAACCACGCACTAGAATAATATACTGTAGCCCAACCAGAAGCTAAATTATTAAGAATTCCGTTATTATATCCTGGGAAAGCTTTCCAACTGATGTATGCTGCATTATTATTATCTTTATCAAAAACACAATGTGCTGCAGTTAGAAGTAAATTTTTTCCAACTAATACACCAGACCCTCCATGGGGTACATTTTTAGAATCATAACCAAATACTTTACATATTACTCTGTACGGAAATGCAGTAGTATCAGTTATCTTTTCTCTATAAAGTGTCTCAGAAGCAGCAGTTATTCCTAATCCATCTCTAATAGTAGTAGTTTCTGTATAAACATATTCATCTGGGTTGTATGCTTCCAGGCTATAAGAATTGCCTCCATTTGTACTTTTTAACATTGAATTTATTTGTTGCAATTCCTCCATACTAACTTCTGTTATTTCATTTGTTCTGGCATCATATTTCATAATTTTATCTTCTACTATTAAGTTTTCACTTATTTCATCATTTATCTCTTCTGTGCTGGCAGCTTTAACCCCATTATTAATAATAAATGCCGAAAATACGCAACTTACCAATAATGTAATAAATAATTTTCTAATTAATTTTTCCTTCATAATTACCTCTTTCATTGTTATAAATTTAGGAGTTGCCGGCAATATAGGAATTTAAAACTAAATATTCTATAAAATCTCCTATATAAGATTTATATCATGCAATATTAATT
>CAYXUA010000092.1:0-6002 GCA_964468015.1 uncultured Clostridium sp.
TCTCTTCAATATTTTTTTGCATCTTAGTGTGACATATCTATTTTAAACCTATAACTACTATTAGCACTATTATCCATATTCCTGCTTCATATAATTGTACAGGGTTGACAAGCTTATTAGTATATTTAGCTTCTACTGTCCACGGCAAATCTGTTGGAATTCCAGCTTTTTTCTTTTATACACAAAAACAAGACATATTAAGCTTAGGTTCTTTCCTAAACTTTTATATATCTTGTTTTTATATATTCATTCTTTCTATTTTCTTTAATAAGTTATAGGTATATATACAGCCGCAAGGCTTTCAGCGATTGCTTTTTTCATGTTTTTCTTCTTTGTTACGTATATATCTTGTTCATACTTATTTTTTTGTGATTATTATATATTAACTTTCTTCATTTTGCAACATTTTATATAAATTTATGATATAGTTTTTTCAAATTTGATATTATTTATAATCTATGGTAAAATATTATTATATAGTTATATTAGGAAGGATGTTTTTTATGCTGCATTGTAATACTAAAAAGGCAGGTTTTGCCACTATTCTTTCTACTTCACGAAATTGTTCTGTTGTATTTTCGGAACAATGTAAACCTCTTTCATCATTTCAAAGGGAAACAATTGAAGCTATAGTAAAAGAATATGCATACATTTTTGGGCAATTAGATTCGGTTGAAATTGGTATGGAATTGTTTACCCGTAGAGGCCTGTATTCAACTATATTGTTTAGGGCACTTGATAATGATGTTATTGAGGTATTGTTGTAATTTATACAACAACAAAATCGCTATACTAAAAGTATAGCGATTTTTTATTTAGCATTTTTTATAATCTATATAAATCATCTTGTTCTTCATCATATACTCTGAAAATTCCCCACATCCCTTGTTCTACGTCCCATCTGAAGCTTCCAGACCTATAACAATAATCGCCAGGTAAGCAATTTGCTCCGTTTTTTAGAGTATAATTAAATACATTGCCTACACTAATTGCTCCTGCAGTTGAAACAATTGGTGATAATGGGTCTGTATCTTGTTGTCTCCAAGAATGTCCATGAATAACAAATCCGACATTTCGTGGTTTGTCTGCCGGCATAATTAGTCTTATTTTTACCTTATCCCCAACATATGCTTTAAATAATGGAGTTGCTGGATCTCCATGAATACAAGAATCCATTACTGAGCTTAAGTCATTGTGCATTTTTAATCTATTTTCATATCTTTCACTTCTATAATTAAATCCTTTTTGTCCTTGGTCTTCTGTGTCTAAGTTCTCTTCTTCTTCTCCCTCTTGATGTCCTTCATGTTTTAAATCAATTAATTTCCCATGTTTGTTATAGAGTGCTAAACCATTTTGCATAAATAATACCATTTCTCTAAATGTTTTTTCTGGATTTGATATAATTACTTCTTCTTCGCCTTCTTCTATTCTTATTCCACATTTATTACAATAATACTCTGATTCTGGTGGTTCTATGATAATTGCTCCAAATAGTCCATGTTGTTGATGTGCATTTGGGAATAAATGATCATGGAAAAATACTGTTTTTAGTTCACTATCTGCATAAAATCTTTCTATTAGCGTATCATTCGGAATGGCTGATGCACTATTGCAATAACCATTTGCACTTCCGTCGGATGGAATTGTATCAAATTTTACTAAGTGAATATGATATCCCGCTTCTGTAGTTTCTGTTTTAATTTGAAAAGCATTTGGTCCAATACTCTCTGGTAGCTCATTTGTAAACTTTACTTCTATATTCTCTCCTGCATTTGCTCTAATTACTAATGGTTCTATTTCTTTCCTTCCGGCGAGAATATCCTCTTTATCTTCCTTTAATATAAATATTCTTCCTTCTGGGTCATACCATCCGTGTCTATTGTATATAATAGGAAGCTGAATAGCAACGATTTCAAATACTCTTGTTGGCGCTCCTGGTTTAAAGGTCTTTGAGTAAAGCTCTCCTGGTGCATAAGCTTCTATAAAGTTTGCTTCTTCTAAATCTGTTGGCTGCCTTGATTCTTCACCTATAATTCCAAGTGGTGGCTTTGTTGGCTTTTGACCTGTTTCCCCTAAAATAAAATTTGGATACCCAGGGTGCATTTCATCTATCTCTGGTGGTACTTCTCTATCTGGCAATGGTACTAATCCAGGTGAAATGCTACCATCTGGTAATATTCTTGTTCCGTCTTCTAGTCTATCTAATATTCTTAGTAATCCCCACATTCCTTGCATAAAATGAGGATATAAATGGCAATGCCATATAACATCACCTATTGTTTTTGTTAAACTGCCTGCCCCAAAAACTGGTGTAAATTCAATACATTGCTGAGGACTAAAAGAAATAGAATCTATAAGAGTAGATTTTTGATCATGTGTTTCTAATCTCCATTGATGATTATGAAAATGGAATACATGTGTTTCTTTTATTCCAGCATTAATCAATTTCCATTTAATTGGGTCTCCAACATATGCTCTTACAAGGTGGAATTGCTGGGTCTCCAAATGGCCATGAACTCATAGAAATTTCTTCTCCAACTCCTCCTGTACCTTCTGGGGCTCTATTTCTTGCAGGTTCTGCCCTATAATTAATTGCCATTGTCATATCATGAAGTCCTGTTTCTGGATTAATTGGGGTATCTCCATTTATATCATATACCTCTGGTTCATCATGAAATAAAGTTACATATTCTCTCCAATCTTCTTTGTATGGATGGTGAATATCGGCATTAATTCCAAAGTCTAATTCTTTTCCTGTTTCTGGGTCTGTCCACGTTGCTCCAACCGGCTCAACTATAATTGCTCCAAATAATCCATGTACATTAGTAGAAGTATTACTACTGCTTGTATCTGCCATGTCATGAAATAAGAAAGTACCTTCTCTTTTTGCATACCATTCGTATTTTTGTTTTTTTCGCTTTTTAGCTATTGTATTTTTATTAAAGCCTATATTTGCTCCATCTGATGTGTTTACATCATATCCATCACCTTGTATGTGAATTGAAGCTGGTGCATCTGTTTTATTTTTAAATCTAATCTCCACTAAATCTCCCACATTTACTCTAATTACCAATGGTTGTACTAACTGTGAAGGTTTGCGTGGATTTTCTTTTATGTCCCTTTTTATTTTTCTTTCGTATTGTTTTAGGACATACATTTTCCCATCTGGATCATGATCTCCATATTTGTTGTAAACTATATTAGCATTTATAGCTACTATATCAAATCTTCTAACATTCATATAAAACTTCCTTTCATTTGAGTCCTACTTTATAATATGAATTTTGTCGTATTTTGTAACATTTTCAGATTAACTTAATATTTTATTAATGAAGATATTTTATATCTTTGGCAAAAACGTAGAAAGGAATGTTATTAAATATGAATGATCTAACCCCAGTTTTACACACCATTAGACCTAGTGATACTTTATATAATTTAGCTTTAATGTATGGAACAACTGTACAAGAAATAATTAATACTAATATAGCATTAGACCCTTACAACTTAAGAGTCGGACAACAAATTTATATCTATCCTCGTTCCAACAATCCTAATGATTATTGGATGAGCATAAACCAAGTTAATTTACTAGAACAAATGAATTTAGTATGGATTGAACATATTTTGTGGACTCGTATGCTTTTAATTAGCATTGCAGAAAACTTGGCTGATTTAGACGCTACAAGAGCTCGTTTGCTACAGAACCCTAGGGATATTGCAAATGTCTTTAGAAGATATTATGGAAATAATGTTGCAAATACAATACAAAGATTACTAAGAGAGCACTTAGTCATTGGAGAGGATCTAATTGTTGCATTAAAAAATGGAAATCAAACATTAGCTCAAGAATTAAATACAAAATGGTATAGAAATGCTGATGATATGGCAGAAGCCTTTAGTAGTATTAATCCATTTTATTCAAAGGAAGAAGTACGAAATATGTTATATGAACACTTAAGAATTACAACAAATGAAGTCTCTGCTCGTTTAAAAAAGGATTATGCTGCTGATATTAGAGCATATGATATGGTTCAAAGAGAAATCTTACAAATGTCAAAGTTCTTTGTTAATGGGATTGTGAGACAATTTCCTAATTTATTCTAGTTATTAAGATACAAAATTTAAAAGCAGATTTTATTCTGCTTTTAAATTTATAAACTCCCATATTAATACTCTCACTAATCCTATTAATCTTTTAATATTCTAAGATAATGATTTGCCTCTCTTAATACATGGTCTGCTAAAAGAGGTAATATAATAGACCTTATCTCACATTCCTTTATTCCTTCTGTTCCTGCTGTTTTAAATTCTATATATTTCTTTGTTTCTACTATTGTTTTTTCTGTAACACTTCTTATTGTTTCATCTGTCATATTTTTTGCTTCTTCTATCAGTTTTTGATAGTCTTTTGCAAAAGTATCAGCAGTAGTAATTAAATCATTTTCTGTTGGGTCAAGTAATCCTCTTATAAATAGCGCATGCTCCATCATAATTTGATTCCAGAATAATTCTACCTGTTTCATATCTTCGCAGCTTATATCTTTTCCTGTTTGTAACATAACTACATATTGCCTATATAGTTTTGCTTCTCGAAGAATGTGCTCAATTAATAATGGATAATTTGCTGTGAATACTCTACAACGCAATACATCTCTTAGCAATCTCTCTTTTAAACTTATTAATCCATCTAATAATCTGATGGCTGTATCATTTAAACAGCAGACATATCTAGTGATATCAGGCATTCCATAATTATTATTACTTGTTAATTGTAGTTCTTGAAGTGTAATATTTGAATCTATTGCAATTCCTGTCAATTCCTCTGTTTTTCTTTCTGCACCATATGTAAATCTTGTTACTATTTCTCCAGACCTTAAAACATTATCTCTTATCATACAATTACTCAAACTTACTGTCTCTGCTAAAAGTCTTTCAAATTGTCTTTTGTATAACATAGCTTCCTGAATATACTCTGTGTTTTTTGGCATAAATCCTGCTTGTAAAAATATGCTATGCTCCTTCATAATTCTCGCAAAAAACAAATGTAATTCAAGAGATGTCGTTACATAATTTTTCATTATACATTTTCCTTTCCTATAATTTTATACTATTTTATGAATCTTATTTCTTTTTTGCTACTATATTAAACATTTTTTCTAGTTACTTATTTTATTTAATCAACATATTATATTTATGGAGGTGAAATTATGAATTATCAAGATTATGATGAGTACATGAGAAGCTTAATGGGTTATCCAAATATGCGTGCATCTATGTTTTCATGTCCAAATATGGAAGCATATTCAGATAATTTAGAAAGAATGTACCCTGAAGTTTATAGAGTTGTTTACCCTATGGTATGTTTTGCTTGCGATAACATTAGAACTCCTGTAACTGAGGAAATGGTAGATATGATGACAGACGATATTTACGATAGAGTAGAAGCTGATGGAAGAATAAATGTTGAAGTTTCAGTTGAGGTTAGAGATAGTCAATCAAAAAGCAGCGAAATGCAAGAAACTAGACAAAGAAGACCTCGTCGTCGTAACAGATTTTTAAGAGATTTAATAAGAATATTATTATTAAGAGAATTATTACGTAGACGTCATAGATTTCCTATGAGACCATTTTAACAAATGGAGCATATTGCTATGCTCCATTTACTTTTTTTATTTCATCATTAGTGAATTCATATGCTATACTGTCTAACATTCCAGCCACTCTATCGAAATCAACTGTTAATTCCAATGTTTTTACTGCAATTTTGTTCTTGTCCATTATATATTCTTGATTAGGCGTTATTTATTCATCAGTCTTAGCATATAATAACATTCCTTCTACATTCCCTGTATTATCTTTATCCTTGTTCTTTACATATGCAAATATTTGATACAAGTTTCCAGATATAAGGCTTTCTTTGTTATATAATGAGTTAAATTGCATTGTATGTGCATAATATTTTGTATCTATAATTAATACTTTATCTTTATAAGTTATAG
>CAYXUA010000093.1:0-5815 GCA_964468015.1 uncultured Clostridium sp.
TCTCTTCAATATTTTTTTGCATCTTAGTGTGACATATCTATTTTAAACCTATAACAAAGAAACCTAAAATTAGGTTTCTTTGTAGGGATTACTTATCTACTTTTCTCATATGATAGAGAATCCAGATAAGCGCAATATGAACCAGATTATCAAGCAATTGAAAACCTGCCAGAATTACATAGATATGAAATGCTGTCATTAAAATAGCTAAAATCGGACAGTTTTTCACTCCTAAAAGACTGAGAGGCCAGCCAAATGGCCATACAACAAATCTTAGCCATCCATCGAGTATCCAGCGATGTCCAGCAGCCCTGATTTTCAATTTGCCTTCGTGATATTCGAAACTAAACTCTGCACAGAAACCAAGCCAAAGGTTCCAAAAAATTTCACCTAATACGCTAGTCTTTCCTGTACCAATTAGTCCCCAAACAACACTGAATAAAACAACAAAGCCTATCCGGTCCATACCGTCATATTTTCTTTCATCTACATATTTCATAGTCTGCACATCCCTTCATAAAAAATCGCTGTAGACACTTATATTATACCATATTACCTGCTATCTGTCTATTGGAGCTTCATAGATAACAATTTTGATATTCCGTTTTCCTCCATTGTTATTCCATATACAGTATCTGCTGCTTCCATGGTCCCTTTTCTATGTGTTATTACTAAGAATTGTATATCTTTTGTAAATTTCTTTAAATATTCTGCAAATCTATTTACATTTACATCGTCGAGTGCAGCTTCTATTTCATCTAATACGCAGAATGGCGCTGGGTTTATTTTTAGTATTGCAAATAGTAACGCTATTGCTGTTAATGCTTTTTCCCCTCCTGATAGTAGCATCATGTTTTGTAGTTTCTTTCCTGGTGGTTGTGCTTCTATATCTATTCCGCATTCTAGGATGTTATTTTCATCTGCTAGTTTTAGATTGGCTCTTCCTCCTCCAAATAGTTCTGCAAATATTTGTCCGAAATTTTTGTTTATTATTTTAAACTGTTCTGCAAATTGTTCTTTCATTATGTTTGTCATGTCAACTATTATCTTCTTTAATTTTTCACTAGCTTCTTCTAAATCTAGTTTTTGTTCTGACATAAAGTCATATCTCTCTTTTGTTTGTTTGTATTCTTCTATTGAATCTATATTTATACTTCCTAATGACTTTATTTGATTTCTTAGTTCATTTACCTTTTTCTGTACTTCTTGTACATTGCTTGGTTTTTCATAATTTTCGGCATTATTTGGAGTTATTTCATATTCTTCCCACATTTTATTAACCACTTGTTCTAGTTCTACCTCTAGTTTAGATTTTTTTATTTCTATTTTGTTTATCTGTTCTTTTAAATCATCTATTAATTCCAATTGTTTGTTTATATTTTCTTCTAAATCTTGTAATTCCTCATTTTTGGCTATTCTTGTATTTTTCAATTCTTCTGTTTTGCTAGAACTTTGACTTACTTCTTGTTTTGCTTTTTCTATTTCTGATTGAAGCTCTAATACTTTAGCTCCATTAGTTTCATTCTCTGCTATTAAAGTTTGGCATATATTTTCTTTATTTTGTATAGAAATTGTAGAATTCTCTATATCTATATTTACTCTTTCTACTATCTCGTCTATAGAAGCCTCACTCTCACTAAATGAAGATACTGATATTTTTAAATTTGTTATGTCAAAGTTTAAGTCATCTATGTATTTTTGATTATCTTTATTTTGCTCTGCAAAAGTTTCTATTATTGCATTTAATTCTGTTATTTCTTCTTCTAGTGATTTTATTTGTATTTCTATGTTTTGCTTTTCTGCTCTATTATTTTCTTTCTCTATACTTATTGTTTGTATCTCTTCTTTTATTTTTGCTAGTCTATTTTCTAATCTAGTAACATTATTTTCAACTGATGTTAATTTTTGCTTTTCTGTGGCATAAGTAATTTCTGCTTCTTGCCTTGTTTTTTCAATTTCTTCTGCTTGCTTTAAAATATTTTCTATGCTTTTTAAATATTCTGCTTTTTCATTTTTTATTTTTTCTTCTTTTTGCTTTAGTTTTTCTATCTCTGTGGCTAATTCTTCTATTTCTTTTTTACGCCCTAATATGTTTACTGTTTTAGTCATTACAGAACCACCAGTAATCGCACCTGATGGGTTTATTATATCTCCTTTTAAGGTTACAATTCTAAAGGCATATGAATTCTGTTTTGATAATGCTATTGCTGAATCCATGTCTTCTACTATTACTGTCCTTCCTAATAGGTTTAATATAATTTGTTCATATTTTTTATCATGTTTAACTAAATCAGATGCTATACCTATAACTCCAGAAATCCCTTTTGAATTTATTTTTTCTATTTTCTTACCCTTTACAGATGTTATTGGTAGGAATGAAGCTCTTCCTAGATTATTTTTTCTTAAATATTCTACTAGTTTTTTAGCCACTTCTTCTGTTTCGGTAACTATGTTTTGCATTGCTTGGCCTAGTGCCATTTCTATTGCTGTTTGGTATTCTTTTGGTACAGAAATAATATTTGCTAGTACATCATGCATTCCAGCTTTTAAGCTACTGTCACTTTCACAAGCTTGTAGTATTGCTTTTATACTTTTGCTGTATCCTTCTTTTTCTTTTTCTGTTTCTATTAAAAATTTATGTCTTGATTCTTTTATTCTACAGTCCATATTTATTTGATTTATCTGTTTGTCATACTCTGCTATTTTTTGTGTGCTTTCTTCTTTTTGCTTATTTGCCTCTTCCAGTTCTTTCAGTATTTTATTTCTGTTTCCTTCTATTGTTTGGAATGTTTTTGAGATTTCTTCTTTTACCATTCTTTCAGAATCCACTTCTGATATACATGTGCGCTTTTCTTCTTCTAATGTTTTTTCTCTTTTTTGTAAATTTTCGTAGTTTATATCTTGTGTGTTCATGTTAGCAGATAATTCATATTTGTTGTCTATATTATCATTTAGGTTTCTCTTTTTTTCTTCTATTTCTAGCTCTTTTGCAGATAATTTACCTGTTAGTTCTTCTAGTTCTTTTTCTTTTTCTGCAAGTTCTTTTTCAAATCTTTCTTTATCAGCATATAAATTACTTTTCTTGCTTAGTTTTTGTGTTTTCTCTTCTTCTAATAGTTTTATCTTTTCTTGCAATTCTTGTATCTCTGTTTTGTATCTCTCTATGTTTTCTAAATTGCTTTCTGCTCTTTGTTTTGTTACATTTATGTCTGAATTTATTTTTTCTATTCTGTTAGAAATCTCAAATCCAAGATTTTGCATCTTTTCTATTTCTTGAATGATGTTTTCTAATTCTATTTTCAAATTATCTTTTTTAACTTTTTGCTCCTCTAACTTTACTTCTTCACCAGTGTTTTGCTCTGAAATTATATCTATATCTGATACTATTTCTGTTATTTTTTGCTTGTATGTTTCTATATTATGTAAGAATAAACCTATTTCTATTCCTTTTAATTCTTCTCTTAAATCTAGGAATTTTTTAGCTTTTTCAGATTGTGTTTTTAGTGGAGCAATTTTGCTTTCTATTTCTGCTAAAATGTCTGTTATTCTTAATAAATTTAGCTTTGTTTGTTCTAGCTTTTTTTCTGACTCCATTTTTCTTACTCTATATTTAACAATACCTGCAGCTTCTTCAAATATATGTCTTCTTTCCTCTGATTTATTGCTCAATATTTCGTCGATTTTTCCTTGTCCTATTATTGAATATCCATCTTTTCCTATTCCTGTATCCATAAATAATTCTAATACATCTTTAAGTCTACATGGAGCTTTGTTTATGAAATACCCAGACTCCCCACTTCTGTATATTCTTCTTGTTACAATTATTTCATTGTATTCAATAGGCAGTTTTCCGTCGCTATTATCAATGACAATAGAAGCCTCGGCAAATCCCAAAGACTTTCTATTTTGAGTTCCAGCAAATATAATATCCTCAGATTTGGCACCTCTTAGAGATTTCATACTTTGCTCACCAAGTACCCATCTAATACTATCAGATATATTACTCTTACCAGAACCGTTTGGTCCAATTACAACAGTTATACCTGGCATAAATTCTAATGTAGTTTTATCTGCAAATGATTTAAAGCCATGTAGTTCTAATCTTTTTAAATACACATTTCTCACCCTTAATGTAAAAATTACTTTAATAATATATTAAAAAACGGAATTTAGCAAGTTTTTTGGCGAAATTTGTAAGGGATTATTTTCGCTTTATCTCTTGCAAGATTTTTCTTTCTTTTTAATTTATCAGCTTAATTTTGACATATCTACTCCCTCATGTTCTAATAGTTTAATTTTTTTGTCTATTCCTCCTGCATAGCTGGTTAGACTGCCATTTGTTCCTACTACTCTGTGGCAGGGAATTATTATGGATATTGGGTTGTGTCCTACTGCTCCTCCTACCGCTTGAGCAGACATGGCTTTTTTGTTCATTTGTTTTGCTATGGTTTTGGCTATTTCTCCATATGTTATGGTTTTTCCATAGGGAATGCTGCATAGAATATCCCAGACCTTTTTTCTGAACTTACTACCTCTTGGGGCTAATGGCAAGTCTAAAAGATTAGGTCTTTGGTTTGAAAAATATTCGTCAAGCCATTTTTTTGTTTGAATAAATATTTTTAAACTTTCTTTTTCTTTTACTTCTTCATTTATTGTCTCTAAAAAATATTTCTGTCCTTCTATCCATAGTCCTATTAGATTTTGTCCATCACTTGCTAGTGTGATTTTGCCTAATGACGAATTGTAGTATGCCGTATATATCATTTTTCTCTCCTTATTTTATTAGCTATTTTTAGATATTATCATAAAAACCAGAGATTATCAAATAATCTCTGATTTTTGTATGAGTTTTTTTTGCTGGGGTTTTCCCTAGATTTCAATATTTTCAAGCTCTAAGTTATAATTTGATTCAAATTTCAACGATTTAAACTATTTATAGTTTACTCTATTTTTAGGTCAATCTTAATAAGCCAAATTTTATATATTTTTTTGACCATTTTTCTTTAGTTTATTAACATTAATTCACTACATTTTTTGTTCTTAATATATTTTTTATATTTTCTCTTGTTATATTCTCTAATATTTTTGCAGTTCCTGCATATCTTATTTTTTCATATTTTTTCTTCATTACCTTCTTAGGTTCAGCTACTCTTTCGACTAGTTCTTTTTTTTTTTCCTCTCTGCTTTCTTTGTGATTATTTCATTTATTATTCCATTCATTTTTTTCATTATTACCTTCAATAGTGCTTCTGCTCCTACTACTGACCAACTTGTTCTATTTTTCTTCATCCTATCTCTACATACACAAATGACTTTCTCTCCTAGACTTAATACTATATTTCTTACTGCTGTGTGTGATATTGAGTTGTCTGTATCTTCTTCTTGCTATTGGTATTTCTCCTAATTTTGTCTTTATTGTCGTTGATTGAAAATCTTTTGGTGTAAACATTTGCTTATCTCTGTAATCTTTTATTAATTTATCTATTAATCTTAATTCTTCTTGTATTAATTTTCTTCCTAATTTCATCATTTCTTAAAAAATATTTTCTTCCAAACTCTTGAAATTAATCTTTTCATTTGATAACATATTCATAACAAAAGCACCTCGTATATTTATTTTTTTGTTTTAGCTAAACAAATTATATACTTAGTGCTTTTGTTTTTCTATACTTTTTTAAAATTTTATGTCTATTTTTTTCCCAGATTATTTAACTCATATTTCCCTGTGGAATATTTAATATGTTTTAGCCCCAAAAAACATTGATTTGTGATATATATGAAATTGCTAGTTTATTATTAATTGTATAAATAATAT
>CAYXUA010000094.1:0-5692 GCA_964468015.1 uncultured Clostridium sp.
GGCTAGGGGATAGGGGAGTTCACTGTAAATACTATCCAACATGCTCAGAATATGCAAAACAAGCAGTAGAGAAATATGGAGTAATAAAGGGCTGTTTATTAGCAATAATAAGAATACTAAAATGTAATCCATTCTCGAAAGGTGGATATGACCCATTAAAATAATCGGAGGTAATATATGTTTGCTTTTTTCGCTAATATGTTTGGATACATATTAAACTTCATATATGAAGTAGTTCAGAATTATGGTTTAGCAATAATTCTATTTAGTATAATAATAAAATTAGTTTTATTACCAATGTCAATAAAACAACAAAAAACATTGAAAAAATCAACAAAAATTCAGGAAAAGATGAAAGAATTACAATTTAAATATAAAAATAATCCTGAGATGTTAAATAAAGAAACAATGGCCTTATATAAAAGTGAAAATATGAGCCCATTTAGTGGATGTTTTAGTTCAATAATACAAATAATATTACTATTATCAGTATTTTTCTTAGTACAAAGTCCACTTACATATATGAGAAAAGTTGATACAACAGTAATAGAAGATTACAAAACACAATTACAACAACAAGGAGAAGACACAAGTGCTATAAAATATCCAGAAATAAAGATAATACAAGAACATGGAGCAGAAGATGAAAGAGTATATATAAACATGGAATTCTTAGGGTTAGACCTAAGCCTAGTTCCAGTATCAGATATGACAGACTATAGAGTATATATAATTCCAGCATTATATGTAATATCATCAATTATATCTATGAGATTATCAACAAACATAAAGAAGAAAAAGAAAGAAGAAGATGGAAAAGAAGAGCCAAACGAAATGGATGCAATAGCAGAAGCAAATAAAAACATGCTGTATATCATGCCAGTAATGTCAGTATCAATATCACTAATTGCACCATTAGGACTAGCTTTGTATTGGTTAGTGAATAACATATTAATGATAGTAGAAAAACTTATAATGAATAAATTTTTAAAGACAGAGGGTGAAGAGGATGCCTAATTCAATGATTTTTGAAGGAAAAACAACAAACGAAGCAATAGAAAACGGATTAAAACATTTTAAAGTATCAAAAGATATGGTAGAAACAAAAATAATAGAAGAAGAAAAAAGAAGTTTTTTCAGCATATTAACACCTAGAGTAGTAAAAGTGGAAATGTGGCTTAAAGAAGGCAAAAAAGAAGAAAAAAGAAATCATATTCATAAAGAAAAAATAAATGAGTCAGATAAAGAAAAAGCAGAACAAATAATAAAAAAATTCTTAGATGAATTTTTAGCAAAGCTACCAACAGAAGAAGTAGAATATAAAATAAAAATAGTAGAAGAATATATGGAAGTATCAATACAAGGAAAGAATATAAGTTACTTAATAGGATATAGGGGAGAGACATTAAGCGAACTTCAAGTATTACTAAATGCAATATTAAGAAACCAATTAAGAACAGGCTTAAGAGTTACAGTTGATGTATGTGGGTACAAAAAAGAAAGACAAAAAACACTAGAAGAATTAGCAGATAAAGTAGCTAGAAATGTAATAAAAACGGGAAAAACAATAACTTTAGATCCAATGAGACCATATGAAAGAAAAATAATACATTCGAAACTACAAGAAAATCCAAAAATAAAAACAAATAGCATAGGAGAAGAACCACATAGAAAAATAGTAATTTCATTAAACAAAGCAAATTAACAGAAGATTAGGCAGGTCCTTCCTGAAATGGAGAGAACCTGCCTAATTTTTTATAAAAGAAGGGAAGAATTATGAGAACAATAGCAGCAATATCAACCTCGCCAGGCGTTGGAGGAATAGGAATTGTAAGAATAAGTGGGGAAAAAGCATTTGAAGTCATAGAAAAAATATTTATTCCTAAAAATCAAGGAGAAATAAAGGGATACACCATGAAATATGGTCATATTGTAGAACCAAGCAGTAAAAAAATAATAGATGAAGTATTAGTCTCATACTTTGTAGCTCCAAGAAGCTATACAGCTGAAAATATGTGTGAAATAAACTCGCATGGCTCAAATGTAGTAATGAGAAGAATACTAGAACTATGCATTGAAAATGGAGCAGAATTGGCAGAGCCAGGAGAATTCACTAAAAAAGCTTTTTTAAATGGAAGAATAGACTTATCACAAGCAGAAGCCGTAATTGAGTTAATAAACTCAAAAACAGAAAAAGAAGCAGAAGCTTCAATAAATCAATTAGAAGGATATTTAAAAAATGAAATAAATGAAATAAAGAGCTTAACACTAGAAATAATGATAGACATAGAAGCTTCAATTGATTATCCAGAGTATGATATAGAAGAAGTTACAAACGAAAAAGCATTAGAGAAATTAGAAAAAATACAAAATAAACTAGAAAAACTAGAAAAATCATTCAAAAACGGAAAAATAATAAGAGAGGGAATAAAAACAGCAATAATAGGAACTCCAAATGCGGGAAAATCATCACTTTTAAATGCAATACTAAATGAAGAAAGGGCAATAGTAACAGAATATGAAGGAACAACAAGAGACACGATAGAAGAGTTCATAACAATAAATGGAATACCACTAAAACTAATAGACACTGCAGGGATAAGAAATGCACAAGATGAAGTAGAAAAAATAGGAATAAAGAAATCCAAAGAAATAGCAGAAAAAAGTGATTTAATAATAGCTATATTTGATGGCACAAAAAAACTAACAGAGGAAGATAGAAAGATAGTAGAACTTGTAAAAAATAAAAATACAATAATTATAATAAATAAAACTGATTTAAAAAATCAAATAATAGAAAAAGAATACCTAAAAAGCCTTGAAAAACCAGTAATAGAGATATCTGCATTAAATAAGCAAGGAATAGAGGAAATATATAAAGAAATAACAAAAATGTTTAATATAGAAAATATAAACTTAAATGACGGAATAACAATAACAAATATAAGACATTGGGAATTAATAAAACAAGCAAAAGAAAACAGTATAAAAGCCCAAGAAACAATAAAAGCAAACATGCCGATAGATATAATAGCAATAAATATAAAAGAAATAATAGAAAAATTAAACACTATAACAGGAGAAAATGCGACTGAAGATATAATAAACGAAATTTTTAAGAAATTTTGCCTAGGAAAATAAAAAAACATAAAGAAATATACCAGAAGAATAAATGCTTACAGAAGAAAAATTGTCAAAATAGTTGACAGAACAGCTTTTTCTGTTCTTTAAAAAACCGAAAAAATAGGAGATGTAGAACATGAAATATAATGCAGGAGAATATGATATAGCAGTAATAGGAGCTGGACATGCAGGATGTGAAGCAGCACTAGCAGCAGCAAGACTAGGAATGAAAACAGTATTATTTTCAATAAGTTTAGAAGTAATAGCAAATATGCCATGTAATCCAAACATAGGAGGAACATCAAAAGGACATCTAGTAAGAGAAATAGACAGCTTAGGAGGGGAGATGGGAAAAAACATAGACAAGGCATTTATACAATCAAGAATGTTAAACACATCAAAAGGACCAGCAGTACACTCATTAAGAGCGCAAGCAGATAGAAAAAAATATCAAAGAGAAATGAAACATACATTAGAATTGCAGGAAAACTTAGACATAAAGCAAGCAGAAATAGTAAATATAGAAGTAGAAGATGGAAAAGTAAAAAGCATAGAAACAAACATAGGAGCAATATATAATGTAAAATCTGTTATTCTAGCAACAGGAACATATTTAAAAGGAAAAATATTCATAGGAGAAACATCATTCGAAAGTGGCCCAGATGGCGTATTCCCAGCAAATAAGCTATCAGAATGTCTAAAAAAACTAGGAATAAATATAGTAAGATTCAAAACAGGAACACCAGCAAGAGTAAATAGAAGAAGCATAGACTTCAGCAAAATGGAAATACAAGAAGGAGACGATGAAATAGTTGCTTTCTCATTTGAAAACGAGATAAAACCACAAAAACAGGAACCATGTTACCTAACATATACAAACGAGAAAACACATCAAATAATAAGAGATAATTTACATCGTTCACCACTATATGCAGGAGAAATAGAGGGAACAGGCCCAAGATATTGTCCGTCAATAGAAGACAAGGTAGTAAGATTCGCAGATAAAGAAAGGCACCAAATATTTATAGAACCAATGGGACTAGACACTGAAGAGATGTATGTACAAGGAATGAGCTCATCATTGCCAGAAGATGTACAAATAGCAATGTATAGGACTCTTCCAGGATTAGAAAATGTGGAGTTCACAAGACCAGCATATGCAATAGAATATGACTGTATAGAACCATCACAATTAAAACTATCATTAGAATTAAAAGAAATAGAAGGAATGTTTTTCGCAGGACAAATAAATGGAACATCAGGATATGAAGAAGCAGCGGCACAGGGAATAATAGCAGGAATAAATGCAGCACAAAAATTAAAAGGAAAAGAACCGCTGATACTAGACAGAGCAGATGCTTACATAGGAGTACTAATAGACGATATAGTAACAAAAGGAACAAACGAACCATATAGAATGATGACCTCAAGAGCAGAATACAGACTACTTCTAAGGCAAGACAATGCAGACCTAAGACTAACAGAAAAGGGATATGAAATAGGATTAATATCAGAAGAAAGATATAAAAAATTCAAAACCAAAAAAGAAAATATAGAAAAAGAAATAGAAAGACTAAGAAAAACAACGATAAAACCAACAGAAAAAGTAAATAAGTTCTTAGAAGAAAACAATTCTTCAAAAATAGAAGTAGGAATAAAATTAGCAGAATTGCTGAAAAGAACAGAACTAAACTACTTAAAACTAGCTGAAATAGATGAAAACAGACCAGAAATAAGCAAATCAGAAAAGGAACAAGTAGAAATACAAATAAAATATGAAGGATATATAAAACTACAAGAAAAACAAGTAGAAGAATTTAAAAAACTAGAAAACAAGCTATTACCAAAAGAAATAGACTATAATGAATTAAAAGGAATAAGCCTAGAAGCAAGGCAAAAACTAAATAAACACAAACCGAACTCAGTAGGACAGGCATCAAGAATATCAGGAGTATCACCAGCAGACATAGCAGTATTATTAATATATTTAGAACAAAATAAAAAGTAAAGTTTGACAACGAACCAAAATATGATATAATCTTAAATACACCAAATTTAAATAGTTCCAAAAAAATATTTGGGAGGCGAATACCATGGTAAAAGCAAAGAAAAGACAAATTAAGCGGATATTAAATGGGTATGACTCATATGAATACTGCGAAAAAGAAAAGGTATATATTGTATCAAAACAAGGAAGATTTGGATTGATTAGTTATACCGGTCAGAAAATTTGTGGCTTGAAGTTTTTGTGTATAGAAAGATTTGGCAGAATAAAAGAAGGTGTTGCATTTGCTTCGAAACAAGTGGGTAATAGGGAATACTACATATTTATTGATGCAAAGGGAAATGAAGTTTACTTTGAAGATATAGATGGAAGTGAAAAGCCGATAATCGTAGAGCATAACTCTTCGAAACCACCTGAAAAAGCAAGGGAAAGCAAAAATCAATTACCCAAAGAAGAACCAAAAACTCAAAAAAAGAAGGTTTTATAGCCAGATTAATGAAATGGTTTTCGTAGGTAAAAAAGAAATACTGCATATAATTATATGCAGTATTTCTTTTTTACCTA
>CAYXUA010000095.1:0-5589 GCA_964468015.1 uncultured Clostridium sp.
ATTATCTTATGTTCTAACTTTTATTTATTTTTCCTTTGTTTAATTACTACATCTTTTGTAGTTTTTTATTCTTTTGTATTTTAAAATTTTATCTTTTGTTTTCTAGTTTCTTTTGTTCTTTTTAAATCTTTTGTAAATTTATATAAACTTTGAGAAAAGTTATATACCTAAGAAATCCATTTTTTCAGCAATTTCATCTGCTGATATATTTTCTGCACTGTTATGTGTATTCCATTTTTGCTTGTTCCAAATTTCAATTCTATTTCCTACTCCAATTACAACTATTTCTTTATCCATTTCTGCATATTCTCTTAAGTTGCTTGCTACTAGAAATCTACCTTGCTTGTCCATTTCGCATTCTGTAGCTCCTGATAGGAAAAATCTTACGAAGTCTCTGGCATTTTTATTCGTTAGTGGAAGTGTTTTTAATTTTTGTTCAAAGTTTGCCCATTCATTTTGAGAAAAACCAAATAAGCATCCGGTCTAAACCTTTTGTTAATATAAACTTTTCTCCCATGTCTTCTCTTAATCTTGATGGCATTATTACTCTTCCTTTTGCATCTAGGGAGTGCTCATATTCTCCAATAAGCAACTTCGTTTCACCTCATTTCACTTTCTCACCACTTTGTGCCACTTCTCTCCACTTCATGTAAATTTTAATACAACATTTTTATTTTTGCAATAGTTTTTTTCAATTTTTTTATTTTTTATTTTTTTATTTTCCACAATTTCCTCATTTTTCAGGCATTACAGAGGTTCAAAAAAAATTTTTTATATATTTTTTAATTTTATCCTTATAAGGTTAGTAGTTTTTTCCATTTTTTTGTTATACTTTTTGTAATAATAGGCATCCTATTTATAAAATAAATTATTGGGAGGTAATTATGACGATTTCTGATGCAGTCACAGCCAAAATTAAAAAAATTTGTGCTGAAAGAAAAATTACAATTAACAAGCTATCTAATATTTCTGGAATTACCCAATCAACTCTAGAAAATATTGTTAGTGGTCATAGCAAAAATCCAAAGTTACTAACTATTATCAGAATATGTGATGGAGTTGGAATAACTTTAAGAGATTTTTTCAGCGATCCAGTTTTCAAACGTATTGATAGAGGAGATTAATTGCAGGAGCTTATTAGAAAAAGAGAGAAATTTGAAATTCCTCTCTTTTTTATTTTAATATCCATATTTGCCAAGGTGCTCCCATGGTGTTTTTTCTTTGCCTTTATCTTCTTGCTTTTCTTTATTTCCTTTATTTACTTTTGCTTTTTCATCTTCTATATTGCCTATAGTAGTAACTTCTTTGCCTTCTGACACTTCTTTATTATATCTATCCACTTCATCTCTTACATCTACATTTTTATCTTTATCCATCATATCGGCTACTTTTTCATTCACTGGATATTGATGGCTTGTTTCTAAATCTGCTGAAATGTATTCTCCCGAATGTGGGTCCCTTCTTAACTCTTTTAATTCTATAGGGTTTATTCCTTCTAGCTTTGCAGCAAAACTATATTCTTTATCTCCTTTTATATTCATTACTGCTTTTAGACTTTTTGCTTCTACTTCACTTCCATCTCTACCTATATCTATAGTTCTATTTGTTTCTCCTACTTCTGCTGCTCTTGAGGCTTCTACTGTTTCTAGTTGTTTGTATTGACCTGTTTTTCTATCTACACCAACTATCATAAATTCATTCGTACTTCCTATATACACTATTGATACATTTCCCTTGTATTTTTTTGCTTCTGGTACAAGTTTATAGAACTCGAGGTCTTTTATTTCACTACTACTTTTTATATCTTTTGGGTCTAAACCTAAACTTTGCTCCATTTTTTCTACCTGTTCATTTTCTTGTAGTTTGTCTGTTTTTTCTATTTCTTTCTTATTTTCTTTTTTATCAACTTCATTTTCTTCTTCAGAGATTACTTGTTCTTTACTCTCTATCTCATTTTCTTCTGTTTTTTCCTCAGTATATTTTTCTATTTGTGATATTTTTGCTTTTCTCTTATTAATTCCTAGTTTTTTATAAAATTCTTTGTATTTTTCTTGTAACTTTTCTTTATATTCTTCTGTTAACTCCACATTTCCCTGTTCATCTGATCTTCCTATTAGTTCTCCTTCTTTACTGTATATGTCATAAATTATAACTTTCTTTTTATCTACTACTTCTTCTTTTTTCGCAAGGAATACATCGTTTTCGTTTAATCCACAATATTCATTATTACTTTCTAATAATTGCAATTCTTCAATATGCCTAATATCTTTTATATCTTCTTCTCTATACTTCGCTTTTGATAATATCTGTCTTTTTATCTCTTCTACATCTTTTGGTTCCATATCCGCTCCCCCCTATTCCTACCTTTATTTTACCATATCTTCCTTCTCCTTGCAATTAATTTATCGTTGTTGATGTTCTTCCTATTCCAATTACATCCTCTTGAATAGAACGCCAAGTATTGCAACCCACAAGACCGTCTGCTACTAGACCTCTACTTCTCTGATATGACACAACTGCATTTCTGGTTGCCGGTCCAAATATACCGTCTAGTCCACCTGTTCCATAACCTAAGGTATTAAGGCCATCTTGTGCAACCAATACATATACTCCTTTACTTCCTTGCCTTACTAGCGGATACCCTCCTTGCGGACAAGCTGAATTCCAGTTTCTTTTATCAAAATGAACCCAGGTAGGGGTTAAATATGCGGGCTCTACATACGACCATATTCCCGAATTTTGTGCCAGATTTCTCATAGTATTTCTTTCTGAATTGCTTAATCTTTGCCCCACATCAAATGCAACTCCTGCATAATGTTGCGATTGCCCACTATGGCCTCCTTCATAAGTCCTCTTAAATGCATATCCTACTGGAATTGGCTTTCCATATAAATATCTAAACGAATTCCAAGCTCTCATTGTGTTTCTATCTGTCCATAATACATTTGATGCACTTGCTCCCCTAAATTCTTTTACCTTCAATGTTCCATTAGTATTATATGGCATCCATTCCTGCTCGCCCCTATAATAGACTTCCATTCTATTACTTGAATTATTATATACCAAAATTTTAGCCATAAAAAAACCTCCATGTTTTATTATATGAAGGTTTTTAATTTGAGTTACTTTGCTCTACACATTTTACTATTACTCTTTTTTGGCTGTCGTTCGTACATGTTATTAGTGTTATTTCTCTTCTTCCATTTGTTTCTGGGTCAGTACATGATACATCTTCTGGTACTACTTCATATTTGTCATATACAACATATGTTATAGTTCTTCCTGTCACTTCCATTATTTCTACTGTATCTCCATTTTCTAGTGTTGGTACTTTACTAAAGAATTTATCGTTTCTATAGTTATGACCAACAATACTACAATTACCTATTTCATTTGGATCTACTCCCCAGAATTTACATGGTGATATTTTTAGCAACTCTACTATAGTTTTTGAATTTGTTTGTGATAATATTGGATATGTAACACCGATTTTAGGTATATTTATTTGAGCAATTGTTGTATATGGGGTTCCATCACTTGCATAATATGTCTCTGTGTTTATTACTGAATTTGTAACTAAATCATCTATATTAACTTCTTCTTGATTCTGCTCACTTGGATCTAATACAACTATAATTATATTATCCTCTTTTCTCATAGTAGTAGAATTAGTATCTACTTCTTCTGGCATTGCCTCTGCTGTTTGCATGTCTGCTAATAACATTTGTGATACTTCTTCGCTTTTATTCATATCATAAGCTGCATATATACAATATATTGATAATATACTAACTACCGCAATTGAAAGAATGAAATTCCATTTGTACATCTTCTTTTTTCGTTTAAACTCTGGAGTAATAAAGACTTTGTCCGTTACTAGAATTTGATTCATTCTTTTCCTCCTATTCTATTTTATATTATACCATTTTTTTGTCTGTATGTGCAATAGAAATTGTTGTAATATTTCTTAATTTCTTGTTTATTTTTTTTATAATCGTTCATAATACTAAAAGGTGAGAATTTATGAATTATTGGATAAAAATTCCCTTATTAGCTTTAGGCTCTATAGTTGTTTTATTTATTCTTTCAAAGTTAATGGGAAACAAGCAAATGTCTGAACTTACTTTATTTGATTATATTATTGGTATAACTATTGGTTCTATTGCTGCTGAAATGGCTACTGCTCTTGATGATAATTTTATGGAACCTCTTATTGCCATGGTTGTATATGCATTAACTACAATATTGATTTCTTTTGTTTCTACCAAGTCATTAGTTTTTCGTTCTTTCATAGAAGGAAAAACTTATATCTTATATGATAATGGGCTTTTATATAAGCGTAACTTTAAAAAAGCAAAATTAGATTTAAATGAATTCTTAATGAAAGCCAGAATAGCCGGATATTTTAATATTGCTGATTTAAAATCTGCTGTTCTAGAATCTAATGGTCAAATAAGTTTTTTACCTCTTGCTTCTGCTAAAACTGTAACAATTTCTGATATGAACTTACAAGCAAAGCAAGGCCAGATAGTTATAGATTTAATATTGGATGGCCGAGTTTTACCCGAAAATCTAGGTAAAACGGGACACTCTCTTGATTGGTTAGCAAAAGAAGCTAAAAAGCAAGGTTTTCCTAATCCAAAAGATATCTTTTTAGCTACTTTTGATGGAGAAAATTTAAGTATTTATAAAACTAAATATTAAATTTATAATTCTATATCCAATTCCACTGGACAATGATCGCTGCCCATAATTTCTGATAAAATTTTTGCTTCTTGTATATTTTCTTTTATTCTCTCTGATACTAGGAAATAGTCTATTCTCCAGCCCACATTCTTTTCTCTTGCCTTCATCATGTAAGACCACCATGTATAACAGTTTTCTTTGTCTGGGTATAGATATCTAAATGTATCTATAAATCCGCTTCCCAATAAAGCAGTCATTTTTTCTCTTTCTTCATCTGTAAAACCTGCATTGTGCCTATTTGTTTTTGGATTTTTTAAATCTATTTCTTTATGTGCAACATTTAAATCGCCACATATAATTACTGGCTTTTGTTTGTCTAATTTTTTTAAATACTTTTTAAAATCATCTTCCCACTTTTGTCTATACTCTAATCTTGTTAATTCCCTTTGAGAATTTGGAGTATATACATTTACCATAAAAAATTTTTCAAACTCTAATGTTATAACTCTTCCTTCTTGGTCATGTTCTTCTATTCCTATTCCATAATTTACTGACATAGGATTTATTTTTGTAAATATAGCTGTTCCTGAATATCCTTTTTTTATTGCACTATTCAAATATTTATTGTATCCTTCAAAATCTATATCCATTTGTCCTTCTTGCATTTTTGTTTCTTGCACACAAAATATATCTGCATCTATCTCTCTAAAAAAATTTTCAAATCCTTTATTCCATATGGCTCTTAAGCCATTTACATTCCATGATATTAGTTTCATTTTTCTCTCCTATATATTGATTTTGATTATTATAGCATAGCATTATAAAAATATCAAACACCATTATATAATCGTATGAGTTTTTATGACTGGGGATTGCCCTAGATTTCAATATTTTTAAGCTCTA
>CAYXUA010000096.1:0-5557 GCA_964468015.1 uncultured Clostridium sp.
ATAAAATAACTATAAGGAGGTTATATACATGTCAAAAATTAATATATATGTAAAATCAATAAGTATTCCAATTTTGGTTGGCTTAATTATCGGAATTATCATTTCTGGTTCCATTGACTACAATTCGCTAGAAAGGCCTTTTCTAGCGCCACCTAGCATTGTATTCCCTATTGTTTGGAGTATTTTATATTTACTAATGGGAATATCATATGGCATATTAAAAGATAAATCATTAATAGATTCTAATATCAATTTTATTTATTACTTCCAACTATTTGTCAATGCTTTGTGGCCGATATTCTTTTTTACTTTAAAATGGAGATTATTTGCTTCTATTTGGATAATATTACTAGCTATACTAGTTTCTATAATGATAGTCATCTTCTATAAGAAAACCAAAGTAGCAGGATTGCTTCAAATTCCATATTTATTATGGACCTTATTCGCCACATATTTGAATATATCTATTTACTTATTAAATAGATGATACTCATCTTTATTTCCTTACAATAAAAAATGCAGGATTGCCTCCTGCATTTTTTTATTCTTTTATCTCCTTTGCTAGTTTTCCTATTGCTTTGGTTTCTATTCTTGATACGTATGAGCGACTTATTCCAAGCATTTTTGCTATTTGATTTTGGGTTTTAGGCTTTGTTCCATTTAAGCCATATCTCATTTTTAAAATATCTTTTTCTCTTTCTTTTAGCACTGTTTCTATCTTTTCATATAGTTTTTTTACTTTCATTTTTAAGTCTATTTCATCTTCTATATTTCTTTCATCATTTTCCAACACTTCTAGCAGTGTTACTTCATTATCGTCTTTATCTTTTCCTATTGGCTCATTTAAATGCACTTCTGCTGCTACTTTTTTATAACTTCTCAAGTACATTAAAATTTCATTATCTATACATTTAGATACATATGTAGCAAGTTTTACACCTTTTGAAGTTTTAAAGCTATTTATTCCCTTTATCAATCCTATAGTTCCTATTGATATTAAATCATCATTACTTACATTACTTGAAGCATATTTTTTAGCCACATGAGCAACTAATCTTAAATTCTTTTCTATAAGAATATTTCTAGCTTCTTCGTCTCCACCCTCATATTTTTCTAGATACAACTTTTCTTCTTCTGCACTTAGTGGTTCTGGAAATAAGTTGTTATTTACTATATACCCTACCACAAAAACTGCTGAATGTAAAAAAGTCAAAAAACCACCTAATGATATAGCAAGCATTTGTGCACCTCCGATTCTGATTATACAATAGTATATGTTTTATATCTTACGAAAGTGCCTGACCATTGAAATTATCTCTATATCGCCCATTGGTTCTACAAAACATAAATAGGCAATACTATTCTAAGTATTACCTATTTATGTTTTTATAGCTTTATTTTTTCTACAGTTGCTCCTTCTTTACTGTCTTTTACTATATATCCTTTTTCCTTTATTTCATCTCTTAATCTATCAGACTCTGCCCAATTTTTTTCTGCTCTAGCTTTCTCTCTTTGTTCTACTAAATCTATTATTTCTTGTGGTATTTCTTCTTTTTCTTCTTGCTTATCTATTTTTAGCCCTAGAACAGTGTCAAATTTTAGCAATAATTCTGCTAGTGCTTTTGATTTCTTCTCGTATCTTACTACTTCCCAAACAGTTCCCATTGCTAATGGCATATTTAGGTCATCATTTATTGCCTCATGGAATTTATTTTCGAAATCATTTACTATTTCTTGTTCTACTTCGTCTGTTCCTTCTAAATGCTTTCTATAGCCTTCTTTTAATCTTTCTAAAGATTTTGAAGCTGCTTCAATCCCTTCCCAAGTGAAGTTTAACTTGTTTCTATAATGGCATGAATAGCTAAATAGTCTATATACTATTGGATTGTATCCTCTATTTTTTATATCATCTAGCAAGTATACATTTCCAAGACTTTTTGACATTTTTCCACCATTTATTAATAAGTATTCTCCATGCATCCAATATCTAGCAGGTATTTTTCCGCATGCTCCTTTGCTTTGTGCTATCTCATTTTCATGATGTGTTGGTATTAGGTCTATTCCTCCTGTATGTATGTCAAATTGCTCTCCTAAATATTTTTGCCCCATTGCTGAACATTCTATATGCCAACCAGGATAACTTGTTCCCCAAGGACTATCCCATTTCATTAAATGATTTTCTGGTGCTTTTATCCATAATGCAAAGTCATATGGGTTTCTTTTTTCTTTGTCTACTTCTACTCTTGCGCCAGATTTTTGGTCTTCTAGATTTATTCCTGAAAGTATTCCATATTTATCTAATTTTGAAACATCAAAATATATTGCTGTTGATGTTTCATATGCATAGCCATTTGCCATTAGTTTTTCTACATATTCTAGCATTTCTTTTATATGGTCTGTTGCTTTACAAATTACTTCTGGCATTTCTATATTCAGTGCTTTTAAATCATCAAAAAATAGCTTTGTATAATATTCTGCTATTTCAAGAGGAGATTTATGTTCTTCTCTTGCTGATTTCAGCATTTTGTCTTCGCCTTCATCTCCATCTGATACTAAATGTCCTACATCTGTTATATTCATTACATGTTTTAATTCATATCCATTATATCTTAATACTCTTCTTAAAACATCTTGAAATATATTAGTTCTCATGTTTCCAATTGTCGCATTTTTATATACTGTTGGACCACAAGAATACATTCTTACCTCTTTTGAATCTAATGGTATAAATGTGTCTTTTTTTCTTGTTAATGTATTATAAAATTTTATTTCCATTTATTTATTACCCCTTTCTTTTATTTTAAATAGGAAAAATCCATGATTTTTCCTATTTTTAATCATCTTAAATTCTATTGAGTTATCTTATTATCAGCTCCACCAGTCACACTATTCACCACATTTTTTACAATGTTATTTATATTAGTATTTACTGTATTGCTATTAGTGTTATTGGAGTTTTCATTTGTGTTAGTGTTATTGACTGTATTATTAGTTGTTGTATTTACATTATTTTTTATGCTATTTGTAACACTATTGGTTACACTATTATTTATTGTATTAGTTATACTATTATTAATTATATTATTCGCCGGTACTTCTACTTTTGTATGTGTTGTACAAGTTTCAGTTGGTAACATATACTTAGCATCTGCGCCTTTTTTCCAAGAATCATTAACATCCGCATCTTTTCTCGTTATAAATACTCTCTCTACTGCATTTGTACAATTCTCGTTTGCTAATTTAACAGTTCCATCTACCTCGCAGACTTTTGTTTTAACATGAACTGTACATGTTTCTGTTGGTTGTGTACCATTTACATACACTTCTGTATATACTCTACTTCCTCTTTGATCTTGTGAACAATATTCACCTGCTAACATTCCAGAATCTTTACATATTGAAACTTTTTTAATATCACTTGGCACTTCAAATTTCTTTCCCTCCAAGTCCTTATGTATATCTGTCATAATAGCATCCCATATCCCTCCTGCTGGATTTGATGGACTTCCTTTATATTTTACTTCTTCATTTTCCTTATATCCATACCAAGTTGCTGCTGAGTAGTATGAAGTAAATCCACAAAGCCATCTATCATAATCACCATTTGTTGTTCCAGTCTTTGCACATACATCCATTCCCTTTATAGCACAATATCTTGCAGTACCTGCTGAACCTACTACTGGTTGTGTTAATATACTTTTTAAAATATATGCATTTGATTCTGACATCATTCTTTTTGTTTCTTGATGTGATTCTATAATTATATTTCCATTTGAATCTACAACTTTTGTATAGAATGTAGGCTCTGTATACATCCCATCATTTGCAACCATTCCATAGCCAGCTGCCATTTGAAGTGGATTTGAACCTCTAGTTAACCCTCCTAATGCTAGAGCTAAATTCTGGTCTTGCTCAGCATCTATATACTCAAATCCCATATCTCTTAGAAATTTTACAGCTTTATTACTTCCAAGCTCTGATAGTATTGCTACTGGGGCTATATTGTGAGATATTTCTATCGTATATCTTACAGTTGATAACCCCTTATATGTTTTATCATAATTCTTTGGCCACCCTGCTTTTTGTCCTTTAAAGTTTGTAGGTACATCATCATATACACTTCCTGCTGTTATGATTCCCGCTTCTAGTGCTGGTGCAATTACTGATAATGGTTTCATTGCTGAACCTGTTTGCTTTTCTGCCTGAGTTGCAAAATTGAATCCCCTTGATGTTTTCTCTCCTAATCCGCCTACCGTTCCTACAATATATCCTGTAGAGTTATCAATTATAACCATACCAGCTTGTGTATGTTCTCCTTCATTTAATTTTGAATCTCTGATGTATTTTTCCTTCTTAAATTCTTCTTCCATTCTATTTTGTATTGTTGTGTCTTGTGTTGTATATATTGTGTATCCACTACTTTTAAGCTTCATTTCAGCAAAGTCTCTATCCCAACCATTGGCCTCTGCTAAGTCATCCACTATTTCTGAAATGGCTGCATCTGTGTGATATGAATATACTGTTGAATTTACTGTTCCTTCTGAGAATGGTAAGCCTTCATCCACTTTTGTCACTGCTGCATCATATTCTTCTTGCGATATTTTATTAAGTTCTAGCATCTTTCCTAATACTGTCTTTGTTCTCTTTTTTATTTTCTCCATTATCTGTTCATGTTTTTCCTCTTTAAATGGATTATATGTATTTGGTGCATGGTTTATTCCAGCAAGGAATGCAGACTCTTCAAGAGTTAAATCTCCAACATCTTTATTAAAATAATATTTTGCTCCCAATTGTACACCATGGATGTTCTTTCCTCCACCACCCATAGATAGTATATTTAAATACATTTCTAGTATTTGGTCTTTTGATACTAAATCTTCTATTTGATAAGCCTTTACCCATTCTTTAACTTTTCTTAAAATACCTTCTATTCCGCTATCTTCTTTGTCTTGGGTTATATTCTTAACCAATTGTTGTGTTATAGTACTTCCTCCAAAAGAAGATGAACCACCTTTTATAACATAATTAAAAATTGCATAAGCAGTTCTTCCAATATCCACACCATGATGTTCACGGAATCTTTCATCCTCTATCGAGATAAATGCCACTGGTAAATAACTTGGCATATCTGCTAGAGTTACAATTTCCCTTCTTTCATCTCCAGATAATGTTGCAATAACATTTCCGTCCTTATCTAATACTGTCGAATTAGAAGTTCCTATAACTAAATCCTCTTTAGTTATTTGGAAATCATCTCCAAATAAGCCATAGAATAGACCAACTATTACTCCTGCCACAGCAAGTATACATATTAATACTAAAACTGCTAATATTTTTAGTACTAGCTTTAATTTTTCATGTTTCTTTTCTTTTTTAGGCTTTTTTTCCTTAGCTTTTTGTGTTTTTACTTTTTTAGTTTTTTCATTATCTAAACTCTCTTCTTTTTGCTCTTGCTTTTTTTGTTTTTTGTTATTTTCATTATTCTTTATATTCTTATTCTTTTTCTTCTTTTTATTACTCATTTATTGCCTCCTTGCAATATTTTTATATATTATAT
>CAYXUA010000097.1:0-5516 GCA_964468015.1 uncultured Clostridium sp.
TACAATAACAAATATAATTTTATTATGGAATTTAAATATTATTTCTATAGGGATTTTAATTATAAGTTTAATTTGGATGTTAGCTAAAATAAAACAATTTATTAAAGAACCAGAAAGGTTTAAAATTTTTGATAAGGCAATAGTATATGTTCTAGTTCAAGAAAGTGTTATGATATTAAGTGGAGTAATATATTTATTAATAGGAAAGATATAGGTGGTTAATATGTTTCTAGGAGTATATAATATAGCAACAATGGTGACTTATTTAGGATTTATTTCATCATTTTTCTCAATGTATTTTGCACTGAATAATAGATTAGATATAAGTTTGATATTATTTATAGTGGCTCGGAGGATTTGATTTATATGACGGAGTTGTCGCTAGAAAATTTAATAAAAGTGAAGAAGAAAATAAATTTGGAATACAAATAGATTCAATAATAGATGTTATAAATTTTGGTATAACGCCTATAGTTATAGCAATATCATTAGGGATGAATCAATACATAGATATATTTTTATTTTTATTATATTTATTCGCTGTTACAATGAGACTCGCATATTTTAATATTTGTGTTTTAAAAAAAGAAGATAATACGCCATTAAAATATTATACTGGATTACCAGTAACTTATGTTTCTTCAATATTGCCATTGGTAATATTAGTAATGATTATATTTTTTAATAAAAATTTATTAGTATTAAGATTAGCTTTTGCATTATTGACTTTATTTTATGTACTAAAAATTAGAATACCCAAACCAATGGGAAAATGGTATTATATAATTCCGCTAATTGCTGTGATTCTAGTTGTGTTAATATTAATATTTATATAAGGAGTAAGTTATGGAATGGATTTTAAATTGTATTGTTTCAGCAATGCCTGTAGTAATAGGACCAGTAATAAATGTATCAATTTTAAGTAATCATAATGTAAAAAATATTTTTAAAACACCTATTGATTTTGGAAAGAATTTTATAGATAACAAAAGAATATTTGGAGACAATAAAACCTGGAAGGGATTATTTTTATCAATAATTATATGTACTTTAGTTTCAATTGTTTGGGGAGCTATTTGTAAGTATATTCCTAACATTGGCAGCCATAATTGGCTTTATATAAATTATGAGAATACATTATCCTTTAATATATTAATAGGAATGTTATTTGGTTTATCATACTCATTATTTGAATTGCCAAACAGTTTTTTAAAAAGAAGATTTGATATTGAACCTGGAAAAAGTAGTAAGATAAGTGGTAAAAAAAGAATTCCGTTTGTTATTTTGGATCAATTTGATTCAGCCATTTGTGCATCATTGGTATTGGGATATTTTGCAAATTTGACTGCTTTAGAATATGTAAAAGCAGTGTTATTAGCAGGATTTTTGCATTATTTAATTGTAAAGATTATGTGTTATTTTAAATTAAAGGAAGCTGTATAGAAGTGGAGTTGTGAAGCAGAGCCGTGAGGCTTTTTTTTGAATAGTAAATTTAAAAAAAATTAAATAAACTCTACCGTTAATAAAAACTATATGATATAATAAAAAGCAATGAATACAATTAAAGAGATAGTTATATAAAATATAGGAGAGGAGAAAGAAAGTGATGGATGAAAACAAAGAAATAAGGATAGGTTTAGGAACTTTTACAGCTATAACTCTAGGATTAGTTTTAATTGTAGTTGCCATATGTGGAGCTATTTATTTAAATCATGTTGCAGAAACAAATAAGGGAAATACTGTAAATAAACATTCAACTACAACTAATACAATTGTGGGAAGCAGTAATTCAATGAATAATAGTTTAATAAATGAAACAAAAGTAAATATAAATGATGTATATGCATTCACTTGTAAAACAGTTATTACAGGAAGTCAATATGAAAGTGAAAATACATTAGTAGCAATAGATAAAACAAATGGTAAAGAAACGACTATAATGAACTTTAACTCAGGAGCGTATGCTTATCATAATAATAAAATCTATTTCTATGAAAACACAGCAAATTCATATCATAGATTTTACATGATTGATTTAGAAAAAAATATAGAACCACAAGAGATATACTCATTCGAATATAGATATGCATACACAGACAATTTAGAATACTACGCAGATAAATTATACTATACCTTTGATGGGGAACTATGCAGTCTAAGTTTAACAGATAAACAAGTACAGCATATTGCAGCAGTTAAGAATTATATTTTTTACATTAATAATGCGACAGACAAATTGTATTATATAAATGAAGACGAAACACTATGTGAAATGGACTTAAAAACAGAAGAAATAAAAAATATAGATACCAACTCAGGAATAACATATTTAGGTGATAACAAACTTATATATACTAAAATAACTAAAGTTGCAGAAGAAGAATATGAAAGCTGGTATTGGTCATATGATTTAAATACAGGAGTACAACATAGAATAACAGAATGTTGGGGCGGAGAATTAGGCAAAAATCGTATAGTTAGATATAATTCAAAATACTGGTATATAAATGGAGAAGGACAACTAACCACTTTAGGTGATAATGATGAAATGCAAATATTAACAGATGAAGGAAATTTCAATGCATTAACAATCTTACCAAATAATAAAATACTATTAGAAAGAAATGAAGCAATAGAAGGAGAAAATTTTAAAACATATATATATGATATAGAGCAAAAGCAAATAATATCAACAAATACAAACTATAGATATTCATACACAAAGAATATATAGAAAAAACATATTGACAAAACACAAAAAAAGTTGTAAACTAATACAAGATGTTGAAGAGACAAAGTAAAATAAAGGTTGTTTCAAGAGAGGGTTAATCATGGGCTGGAAGTTAACCTAAATAAACATATTTGAAAAACTACCTCGGAGTCTTCTATGAAAATAGACGGTGATTACGTTAGAATCAGCAAATGAAGTAAAATTTAGGGTGGAACCGTAAGAATATCTTACCCCTATATAGGCAAAAGCCTGTATAGGGGCTTTTTGTTGTAAAATAAAGGAGGATTTAAGATGATAAAAATCACACTAAAAGATGGCTCTATAATGGAAGTAGAGCAAGGAGCTACTGTATTAGATGTAGCAAAAAAGATAAGCGAGGGCTTAGCAAGAGTTGCAATGTGTGCAACCGTTAACGGAGAAGTAAAAGACTTAAGATATGAATTACAAGAAGATTGCGAATTAAATATTTGTACATTTGATGTATTAGAAGGAAAAAAAGCATATTGGCATACAACTTCACACATATTATCACAAGCAGTAAAAAGATTGTATCCAAACACAAAACTTGCAATAGGACCTTCAATAGATAGTGGTTTCTATTATGACTTTGATACAGAAATTACATTTACACCAGAAGTGCTAGAAAAACTAGAAGCAGAAATGGCAAAAATAATAAAAGAAGATTTAGAAATAAAAAGATTTACACTTCCAAGAGATGAAGCAATAAAATTCATGAAAGAAAGAAATGAAGATTACAAAGTAGAATTAATAGAAGACTTACCAGAAGGAGAAGAAATATCTTTCTATGAACAAGGTAAATTTGTAGACCTATGTGCAGGTCCACATTTAATGTCAACAGGTAAAGTAAAAGCAATAAAACTACAAAATGTTTCAGGAGCATATTGGAGAGGAAAT
This sequence comes from uncultured Clostridium sp., assembly GCA_964468015.1. Lineage (GTDB taxonomy): Bacteria > Bacillota > Clostridia > TANB77 > CAG-508 > UMGS1864. The sequence continues at coordinate 3,647 of CAYXUA010000097.1, forward strand.
GAAAACAATAAAATGCTACAAAGAATATATGGAATTGCTTTCCCTAAAAAATCTGAATTAGACCAATACTTAGAAATGCTAGAAGAAGCTAAAAAAAGAGACCATAAAAAATTAGGTAAACAACTAGAATTGTTCATGATAGCACCAGAAGGACCAGGTTTCCCATTCTTCTTGCCAAAAGGAATGGTATTAAGAAATATACTAGAAGACTTCTGGAGAAATATTCACAGAGAAAATGGTTACCAAGAAATAAAAACACCAGTAATACTAAATGAAGAATTATGGCATCGTTCAGGACATTGGGACCACTATAAAGAGAATATGTATACAACAAAAATAGATGAAGTGGATTATGGAATAAAACCAATGAATTGCCCAGGGGGAATGTTAGTATATAAAAGCAAAATGCACTCATACAGAGATTTGCCAATAAGAGCAGGAGAACTAGGACTAGTCCACAGACATGAAAAATCTGGAGAATTAAACGGGTTATTTAGAGTAAGATGTTTCACACAAGATGATGCACACATATTCTGCTTACCGGAACAAATTGAAAGTGAAATTTCAAATCTAATGAAATTAATAGACAGAGTATATAGTATATTTGGATTTGCTTACACAGTAGAATTATCAACAAGACCAGAAGACTCAATGGGTTCAGATGAAGAATGGGAATTAGCAGAAAACTCATTAAAGAAAGCACTAGAAGACCAAGGAGTACCATACAAAATAAATGCAGGAGATGGAGCATTCTATGGACCAAAAATAGACTTCCATATAAAAGACTGCTTAGGACGTGAATGGCAATGTGGAACAATACAATTAGACTTCCAAATGCCAGAAAGGTTTGATTTAACATATATAGGTGAAGATGGAGAAAAACATAGACCAGTTATGCTACACAGAGTTATATTTGGAAGTATAGAAAGATTTATAGGAATACTCATAGAGCACTATGCAGGAGCTTTCCCGGCATGGCTTGCACCAGTACAAGTAAAGATACTACCTATAGCAGATGCGCATGTAGAATATGCTAAACAAGTACAAGCTGAATTTGCTAAAAAAGGAATAAGAGCAGAGCTTGATGATAGAGAAGAAAAAATAGGATATAAAATTCGTGAAGCTCAACTAGAAAAAGTACCATACATGGCAATAATTGGAGACAAAGAAGTAGAAGCAAACGCAATAGGGCTAAGAACAAGAAAAGATGGAGATGTAGGACAAATAAGTTTAGCGGAGTTTGAAAATAAAATTCATGAAGAAGTTGCAAATTACCAATAAAAACTTACAAACTTGAAAAAATGCCTTAGAAATAGTATAATATAGATATATCTTATGTATTAAGGAGGTTACAATATGGCATTTGTACCAAGTAGTCGTGAGAGAGTCTTTCCTTTTGGTGAACACTTAGGTATTATAAAAAATGGAATATTTACTCCAGTAGAGTTTGAAGAAGAACGGTTTAAAAATGTAATACTTGAGATGCTAGATTGTACAGAAAATTCAATCAAGGCAGATGTTGTATTACAGAAAGCAATGAAAAGATATTGCAATATTCCTGTTATCGAAAAACTATACAAGGGTAAATCAAAATTTGATTCTGGATTTTACTTAAAGTGGAAAAATTACATTTTGAACCTAGATAAGTTCAAACAAGAGAATCCAAAAGCGAAAGAGAGCTACAATCAGAAAAAGAGAATTGTAGAAAAAGCAAGATTAACTAACAACATTATTCACTCATGGCAGGTTGAGTCTATTATACAAATGAGATAAGACCTCCAGTCGAGAACATGTTATAAAATATGTTCTCGATTTATTTATAGGTTTAAAATAGATATGTCACACTAAGATGCAAAAAAATATTGAAGAG